>JAGART010000145.1 GCA_017622115.1 Clostridia bacterium | reverse complement strand
TGTACATATTGAGGTGTACTTGTAATATATTCGTTACCACGTACTACGTGAGTTACTCCCATTAAATAATCATCTATAACGTGTGCAAAGTTGTATGTAGGATAGCCATCTGCTTTTATAAGCACTATATCTTGCAAAGTGTCGTTTGATACTGTAATTTCACCAAATATATGGTCTATAAAAGTAGTAGAACCCTCTAAATTTACTTTGTGTCTTATTACATAAGGTTTGCCATTGTCTAAATTCTCTTTAACTTGTGCAGGACTTAAACTTCTACAATGGCGGTTGTAGCCAGAAAACTCTTGCTCTGCGTGGGCTTGCTCTAAATCTTCTTTTGAGCAAAAACAATAATATGCTTTGCCTTCGGCTATAAGTTGTTGGGCATATTTTAAGTAAATATCTTTGCGTTCGCTTTGCGTATATGGAGGATTTTCTCCGCCTATGTCTGGACCTTCATCATAATATAATTTTGATACTTTTAAAGTGTCAAAAATTACTTGCTCCGCACCTTCAACCTGGCGGTTTTTGTCCGTGTCTTCTATACGCAAGATAAATTTTCCGTTGTCGTGCTTTGCTAATAAAAATGAATATAACGCAGTCCTCAAATTGCCTATATGCATATAGCCTGTTGGGCTTGGGGCATAGCGTGTAACTATTTGTTTTTTGCTCATAATATAAACTCCTTTAAATTTACGTGCAATTATATCATTAAAATTTTTTATTTGCAAGAGAAAAATAATTTATCTTGACATATTTATAATTGTGGTGTATTATATGATTGAAATTTTACTTACCGAGGTGTAAACTATGAGTAGTTTTAATGCTGCGTTTGAATACTTTAATCCTATTAATTTATCAAGTGATGAACTTTGGTACACGGAAACAGAAAAATTAATTTTTGATTATTATATAGCAAATGATTATGAGCCATTTTTTGTGGTTGAATCTACTCAATATAATAAAATTTTAAAGAATAGAATAAGAAAAGTACTAAATGAATTAAATGAGAAAAATAATACAAACTACGTATTAAAATCTTTAGATGTTAGAGATGAGAAAATAGGTAGATTTATATATTTTGCTCCAAAAGTTTATGCTAACGATTTAAGAAAATGGTCTTTAAAATGTGTTTATAGACATAATTTTAAAAAGGAACATAAATCTACGAGTTGTGCTTGTTTAATTAATAAAAAGTTTGATTTAATAGAGATTTTTGGTTACGAATTACAACCACCTAAAAAATATGTTTTTAAAACAGGTAAAATTTATAATCCAGAACTTTTTAAATTTCATAATATGGACAAAGATAAAACAATTTTAGAGGCTTTGGAAAATTCTAAAAAGGCTGCTCCGTTTGATTATTATCCTATTGAGTTGCCAAAAGGCAAAGATGTAGTTGTAAGAAATGTAAAAAACCCTACAATAAGACAAGGTAGTGAACAAGATATTTCTTATAAAAAAAGAAAATTAGAGTTGGAAACTTCACAAGAATATCAACAATTAAGCAAATAAAAAATGCACTTTTTAGTGCATTTTTTTGTATTTTATTCTGCTTTATTTTGATTATCTGTTTTTTCAGTTTTAGTGTCGATTTCTGTGTCGATTTCTGTGTCGATTTTAGTGTCAGTTTCTGGTGTAGTTTCTGTTGCTTTTTCTGCTTTTGTTTCTACAATATTTATAGGGCTTCTGTTTTTTTGAATTGAGTTTTGTATTTTTTGTTGATTTACTTTGTTGTTAATTAAACAAATAGTCAATATCACACCAAATATAATAGTTATAAGTATTGCACTAACATACCAAGCGACACGGTTTTGTACTGTTATTACGTTGTAATAAACTAAAACGTGTGGGGTAGGATTTGCTAGGGTGCATTTCCAAAGATGAGCATCATAAAGTGTATTTTGAGGATTGTTTATACCAGAAGGTAACACGGCAGTAGTGCGTTCATCTGCGTTTGTGTGATAGTTGTTGCTTGATGCATAGCAACGTACCATATTTACTTTAATTTGGGCAAAAAATTGTTGACATTGTGCTACATTTCCGCCAAAGAATTCATTTGCAAATTCTTGTTGTAATGTAGCAAAATAACCGTGATAATTTAATAAACTCATTAAGTCATCGTGAGTTTCTGCTTTGCTGTCTTGAATTATTACCTTTGTTGTAAAAAGGTCGGCACGTAATTCTGGCTCTTGACTGTCAATATCTTCTTGTGTTATTCCATAAAAATTACAATATGATTTAAAAGAATTAAAATTTAGTCGTATGTCATATTGATTGTGGTTATTTGTGTTTATGCCATAACTAAAAGTTACGCCATTCCAATTAGAATAGTAAGTATGCAAAGTAGTTTCATAATCACGAGTAAGTTCATCAATTTTTGTCAATACATCACTAACTTCGATAGAGTGGGCAGAGCAGGCTTCTGGTTCAATAGCAATGGTGTAAAAATAAGAACGAGAACCATCAGCATAGTAAGTGCTCATATTTGTAATGGAAGAACACCCAGCAAACATAAATGTAACGCAAATAACTAAAATACAAGATAAAAAATATTTTTTATTCAAAATAGTAAACTCCAAGTGGTTTATTTTATGCTTAAATATTACCAGTAATGTGTTAAAAAAGCAACTAATTTCTATTTTAATTTAATTTTTGCCCCAAAAATAGTAACTTTATTTAAATTTTAACTTTTTCGACAAAATATTTTAAAAAGTACATACTTTTGTTTGACTTTTTAAACACTATTTAATAAAATTAATAACGAATATTGTATATTCTAGCCAAAAAAACAAAAAATAGACAAGATAAATATCTTTGGGGGGTATGTATGGGAAGATTCGCTACCAAAAGATTTGCTCTTTTTATGGGCGTGGTGGTTACATTTTGTTTAGTGGTTGCTTTGAGTGTGGTTTTGCTCTATAAACCTGCACCAACTGCACCAACTTTGGAATTAATCTCTAATGACAATACTGTAGAAGCAAGCACAAATATTGTTTCAAATGGAGCAAATTTAGCAACTGTTACAGGCGGTAGTTACTCAAATTCTGGTACTACATATACAGCGACACCAGATTCAAACTATGTATTAGGTTACTGGTCTTTGGGTAGTGCAAGCGGTGTAAAATACGCAACAGATTTGTCTGTAACTTCTAGTAGTGCTATTGTGCCTACTATGATTGCAAAATCAAGTTTGACATACGTTAGTACAGCAGCACAACTTACAAGTGCTTTGTCTTCAAATGCAAATATCGTTTTGACACAAGACATTATCGCTACAAGTGGTTTTACTCCTGCTGGTACTTATAGTGGTGTACTTGATGGTGCTGGTTATAGTATCACTGTAAATGTTTCTGGTACAACTGCAAATGTGGGTGGTGTATGTCAAACACTTACTGGTGTAATCAAAAATCTTGAAATTCGTGGTTACGTAAAAAATACTTCTGCAACTGCTTCATACAATGTTGGTGCTTTTGCTGGTACAATTAATGGTGGTTTAGTAAGTAGATGTGAAAATCATTCAGTAGTTTCTTCTGCTGGTGGTATCGCTGGCGGTATTGTTGGTGCTGGTTATGCAAGTACTCGTGCTAGTACAATTTACTACTGCTACAACTATGGTGCAATTACTGGTGCTAGTGTAGGTGCTGTAATCTACACAAATGGTACAGAAAGCGCTCCTTATGTAAACCTTGTTTCAAACTACAATGCAGGTGCATTAAAGACTATTGCTTAATAAATATTTTAAGGGCACGTAATTTTTGCGTGCTTTTATTTTACAAAATTTGTTTTTTCGCCAAAAGTTTAATAACTGCAAATGTTGATTTTTTGCGTATTTTATAATATAATTTCGTAAAAATCTATGGGGGCGGAAGTTATGGGGTTTTGGGACTTTGTGGCTTTGGGACTAGGTTTAACAGAACAAGAACCGCAAAACATTAAAAGAAATCCTAGCATAAAAATAAATGAACCTAGTTTTTGTGGCGATAAAATTAGTATTCAAACTCCTGTTGATTTTGATGATATTACTCGCTTTGTACAAAGTCTAAATAAAAATGTGCCTTTAATAGTTAATTTTGGTT
>JAGART010000144.1 GCA_017622115.1 Clostridia bacterium | reverse complement strand
CACAACCAACAACTTTTGGTGATTTTGCTAGTACAATTACTTGGAAATATGCGGAAGAACTTGAAACTTCACAATTTAAAGTTAGTTTGACAAATAAAGCAACTGGCGAAGTTGCGTACATTACAGATACTGCTGGTTTAGATTTTGTAAGAGAATATGACAATAGTGTTAGTCGTGCTGTTTATACAATCAATCTTAAAGGTCTTAACTTAAATACAAATACAGTGATTGGTGCCGACCCTACAAGAAACTTGCCAGCAGGCGAATACCTTTTGGGTGTACAAGTTTTGGGCGATGGTGCTTATAAAACTGATTCTGCAATAAACTATGATGCGACAACTTATGTAAATAAATTTGGTGTAAGAGCAGTTACTACACAAGATAGTTTTGCTGTTGCTCCTGAATGCTTCTTTAATGAAAGTGAAGTAATAAATAACGATATAGTAATTACTGATAGCACTCGTGCAAGTTATTTAAGTGAGTACGAAACAAAATATGGCTTTAATAACAAATATTTAGTTATTACACAAGCAGGTTTTGAGGCTACAAAAGCAACTCAATTTAAAATACTTGTAAATGGCAAAGATGCTGGTGTAATCGATAATACTGCTACGACATTAGACTTTAATGGTATTGTAAGTAGCAACAAATTAAAATTAAAAGATACAGATTGGCAAATTGGTGCAAACACAATTACTTTAATGCCTTGGGGAAATGAAAACTACTTCTTCTATGTTGATACAACTCAAAGCGTGCCAACTCCTGTAACTTTAAGTGAAAGTGTTGCAAAACTACAAACTGAATTTGATACTAACCTCTATTATCGTTATAATGCTCCTGCAACACCTGTTACAGTTGACTTGACATTTAGTGATAAACCTGTAAACCACAATATCACTGGCGTAAACATTATGTTTGGTCAAGCGGACGCAAGTGCTAAATATGCTGTAACTGTTCATTATCTTGACCATTACGATAATAATGCTCAAAAAGTTTATGGCACATTTAACGACTTAAATGTTGACTTTGACAACAATAAAAGTCTCGGAATTGCAATGTACGACCTAATTTCAACTATGGGACCTCACACAATTTGGTTTGAAGTACAACGTACAGCAGGGGGAGAAGCAAACGAGCAATACTATTTAGATAGTTTCAAAGCAAATACACAAGCAAATAAATTTGTATTTACTACTGTTGTTCAACAATTTAGTTCTTTGGAAATTGCTGGTCAAACTACAAGTATAGTTCAAGCAATTAATTCTACAACAGAAGATACAAGTATTTGTGCTCAACACTCAAACGGTTTCTTGTCTTGGACTTTGCCAACTCACCCTTATAGTGTTCAAATTAAATATTCTGTATCTATGCTTGATAAAGATAGAAACTTTGAAAAAGTTTATACAGATACTTTAAGTTTAACTATCAATGAAGATAGTGATACAATAGATTATGTATGGCTTGAAAATACTGGATTGTTTACAATTTACAATAATCTTGTGTACTTTGATATGCGTGAATACTTCCTTGATACTACTCGTGTTGGTGCTAGTGCTGGTATGTATTACCTTGCAGGTAATTACTTCTTCTTGATTTCTGCACAAGCATTAGATAAAGTTGGTACAGCCGTGCCTACAAAGATTTTTAGTCCTGATACTTTTGGTGCAAACAATAATTATATGATGTTTACATACGAAAATATTAGATATCCATTTGAACCTAGTAATGTAGTTGTTGATGCAAATGGTGTGCTTACTTGGAATTACGAGGGCGATACCCTATATCCAACTGACCCGCAAAGATTTAAAATCATAATTGAAACTTACAAAGAAGATGGCACAAAATATGAGGAAGACATTATTCTCGATGGTGATGTAACTAAACAAGCAGATATTAGTAGTTATTTGGTGGCTGGTGGTAAAGAACGTAATAATGTTTATGTATATCGTGTTGCGCCAAATGATACTTATAGAGATAGTGTTAGTGTTAAGGCAACTTTTGCTGATGACTATCCAAATACTTTGAGTATGCCAGACTTTATAGTTGATTGGAGTGATGCTAGGGAAGTTTATTTAAGATTGCCTAGTGGAATACCAGCAAAAACATATAGAGAAGTAACTGACAATGGCAAAACTATTAACTTTAACTTGTCTATTATGCGTATCACATCAGGCAAAGATTTAGTACAACCAACTGATACTTTTGACTCAATTTTAGCAAATACTAGCGGAATTACATTTGTAACTCAAAACTTGGGTTCTATTGAGTACGATACAAGTACAGAATATAAGATGAATATCTATGACAGACTTCAAAATCTTGATGCTACAAACTGGTTAGATGGCGAAGCATTAATCGCTGGATTGTTCATCTTAAAAGTAGAATTAAGTACAGACCATATCTACTACACAAGCAATATCAAAAATATTCAACGTGGCGTAAAAGATATTTGGAAAGTTTACGATACTCCTACTTTGACTGGTGAATACTTAACTCTTAAAAATAAAAATCAAGAAGCCCAACCTGTAAATAGTAACGACAGAAACTGGGCAAATGCTGCTCAAAAAGATGCAATACTTACTTTTGTTGTTGGTACAATCGCTGATGACAATGGTACTTTGTACTTGCCAGAAAATGTAACAGTTACTATGAAACTTTACAATGGCATAGATTATGATTTAGATAGAATTTATTCTATTACTTATGCGTTACCTACATTAAATGATTTAGGTACAAATGCCGAAGCAGTTTTGGGTGATGTTACAATTTCTCGTTACTTTGATAATGGTGCTGAAAGACACGAATATAAATATGTAACAATTAACTTGCATAAGTTCTTTGACTTAACAAGTAGCGAAGTTTACGCTGGTCCTTATGCTGGTGTATATCATATGATTTGGAAAGTTGATGGCGACTCAATAGGTGATTCTAGTGTTACTCAAACATTCGAAAAAGAAATTTGTCATTACACTGTAATCCCTACACCTATACTTGATTATAGATTAGGCTACACTTCAACTGGTTCACTCTACACTTACGTATTAAACTGGGGCTTTATTCCAAATCAATATACTTATATGATTAATGATTCAGCCGATTACAACTTAAATATTTTCGCTTTTGAAAAGAGAGCAAACGGTACTTATGCTTGTGATGAAGAATATAATAGTCTAACTGACGAACAAAAAATCTTCTTCTTGCAAGATAGAGCAAATTTAAGTTTTGAAATCGAAAAGAACTTACTAGACTTTGCTACAATCTATACAATAGATGGCAGACGTTGTTATGTAAACTATGCTACAAATAGCGGACTTGAATTAATCCCTAATAAAGAATACAAATTCTTTATGTACTTGTCTAAAAAATCTTCTTCAACAGACCCTAATGCAATTTACTATCTTGATTCAGAAACAAGCAAAGGTCAAGAATATTTATACAAACAAGTTTCTACAAATCACATAAACAGCATTGCTGGTGAAAGTGCGTCAGGTATTGTTCCAGTAGAAAACGAAACAAACTACAATGATGGAATGTACTATACATTCTCATCAAAACAAGATTCAAATAATTACAACAATGCGTTTGAACTCTTTGTTTACGATACACAAGACCCTCGTGCTGGTACAGATAATACTTGGATGATTGACCAAGAAATCAATGGTACTTATCTTGCTCATTACATTATCAGCACAAAAGATAATGCAAATGCAAATAGTAAAACACAAGACTTGTTTATAGTTGAAGGTTATCAAGATAGGGTAATAGGTAGTGGTACTTATGGTAAAAAAGTAGGTATTTTAAGCGGAAGTCAAATTACATTAGACTTGTTTACTTTGCAAGACTTGCTTGCTGATAAAACTCTTAAACCTATTACTTACTACTGTAAAATCAAAACTTGGATTGACAATAATCTTGTAAACGCTAATGCACCTCTTGATGACAATGGTGATTTAGAAGATGCTGTGATTTATGGCGAAAAATGGATTAAGCAAAATATAACTACTGACCCACAATTAGTACAAAACTATGTCGATACTTTGGCTTCAAAAGTTATTTCTGTTCCATTCCTTGACTTAAATAGTTACAACCCAAGCACTTATTTCAGTTTCCAACACAAAATTAAATTTGCTACTCCAAATATTTCTAAAATTGAAATAGTAAACGAAACAGGCTATGATGATGTTTCTGGTGTGTGTGAAGTAACTTACTCAAATTCTAGTACTGGCGTAACTACTGGCTTT
>JAGART010000143.1 GCA_017622115.1 Clostridia bacterium | reverse complement strand
TGTAAACATCAATGACTTGTATATTTCTCAACCTGATAATGGAGAGCAAGCCCTTGATATTACAGAAAGTTTGGTAAAGAGTGGTAGTATCGACTTGATTATTATCGACTCTGTTGCCGCTTTAACACCAAAGGCAGAACTTGATGGCGAAATGGGTGATGCTCACGTTGGACTTTTGGCAAGACTTATGAGCCAAGCAATGCGTAAATTGACTGCGTATATTAATAAATCTAATGTTTGCGTAATCTTTATTAATCAGTTGCGTGAAAAAGTAGGTGTTATGTTTGGTAACCCAGAAACAACAACTGGTGGTAAAGCATTAAAATTTTATGCAAGTATTCGTCTTGATGTAAGAAAATCAGATATTATCAAAGAGGGTTCTGACCCAATAGGTAATCGTACAAAAGTTAAGATTGTTAAAAATAAACTTGCTCCACCATTTAAAACTTGTGAATTTGATATAATTTATGGTAAAGGTATTTCAAAAGAAGGTTGTTTGTTGGATTTGGCTATTGAAACAGGTATTGTACAAAAGAGCGGTAGTTGGTTTGCATACAATGGCGAAAAAATCGGTCAAGGTAAAGAAAATGTTAAACAATATCTTGCTGATAATCCTGCTATTGCTGATGAAATTCAAAATCAAATTAGCGATTATTATGCACCAAAAAAACCTGAAATAAAAGAAACAGAACAATCTGCTGAATAATTTAAGGACACATTATTGATTTAATGTGTCTTTTTGTTTTTTATCTTTATATTTTGTTAATAATCTTTTTATAAAAATTGTAATATTTTTAGAATTGACTTGACTTTTAACAGTTATTGTCTTAAAATTAATAAGTATGGGTTTTTCAAAAAATTTCATACACAAAATAAAAGAGAGGAAATAACCAATGCTTAACACAATGAATATTGCGTTGCTTGGTTTCCAAATGGCTCCTGCTATATTTATTGTCGCACTTTTAGGGTGCTTGATTTTAGGTGCGGGCGCAGGAATTTTATTATATAAAGTTATTGTAAATAAAAAAATCAATAATGCAAAAAATTCCGCTTCACAAATAATTGAAGATGCTCATTTAGAAGCCAAGACAATACAAAAAGAGGCTAGGCTTTCTGCTCAAGAAGAATCTATAAAAATAAAAACTGAAACTGAAAACGAACTTAAAGAACGCCGTATAGAAATAGAAAAATTAAATAATAGATTTTTACAAAGAGAAGAATTTATTAATAATAGAGAGCAGAGTTTAGAAAAGAAAAACGAAAATTTAGAGAAATTTAAAGAAAAATTAGAAGCAAAAGAAAAAAGTCTTGCTCAACAAGAAAACGATTTGCAAGTTAAACAAGGTGAAATTACAAAAGAATTAGAGCGTGTTGCAAATTTAACACAAGAGCAAGCAAAACAAACACTTATTCAACAAATTACAGATGAAGCAAAACACGATGCTGCAATTCTTATTAAAGAAATTGAACAAGAAGCACGTGATAATGCTCACAAAACAGCAACCGAAATCATATCTAATGCTATACAGAAGTATTCAGCAGATTTGACAAGTGAAGCAACTGTTACAACTGTAACCTTGCCTAGTGATGATATGAAAGGTCGTTTAATTGGTCGAGAGGGTAGAAATATCAAAGCACTCGAAACTGCTACTGGTGTTGATTTAATTATTGATGATAC
>JAGART010000142.1 GCA_017622115.1 Clostridia bacterium | reverse complement strand
TTGTATAGAAGTTGACTTTTTTTAAGTACTTATGTTATAATGTCATTGTTTGGAATAAAATAGACTTTTGTGGGGAGTAGTTATGGAAGAAAATAAAAAACCAATATCTATTACAAAAAAAGATTTTATCGATATTTATGAAGATGACCAAGAAGTAAAATGCCTCCTAAAGTGGTTGCCTGTTTCCACTTGCCATATGTGTTTTAGTGGATATTATCAGCCTAAAGCTTTACAGACAAAACACAAGCCTGCTGAAACTGGCATAAAAACCATTAATTATGCTCTGACACCAACTAATGATTTTTGTACATTGTTTATTGAAGAACAGTTAGGCAGTATTGCTGTAAGTGTCTGTGCCAAAAAGGAATGTGTTAAAGAATGTGTTATTGAAGATGAACTTCAAAGATAATTATAGAATTGTATTCTAATTTGAGTACAATTTTTTTATTGACAAAAATAGTCAAAGTGGGGGAAAATACGTTTAGGCACATCTTTAAACTATGCGTAAAATACAAGTTTTACGCATAGTTAGTGAAAAATTCGCCTTTTTTACAAACTTTTGCTAAATTTGGGATTTTCTACCTTAAAATTTTGTTTGACAATATATTTATTATTTACTGTCATTAGTTTTGACAATTATTTATATTAGAGTTAATTTATATTGATTTAAAACGTGTTTACACAGAGTTTGTAAATTTTAATGAATAGTTCTTCATATAAATTTATGTCAAAACTCACAATTTGTCAAAAATTATTACTTTATAGCAAATCGTTGTAAAACGTTGTCAGACAGAGTTCATTTTAAATTTGTAGCAAGTTTTTATACAAATTTGTTGTCAAAATCATAATTTTTTTAAAAAAGAAAAAATGTTCTAAAAAAAAATCGAACACTTTTTGAAATCTATGAGCAAATTCCCCATTTTCGGCTTAAAATTGTTTTACAATAATTTTTTAATTTGTTATAATTTGTTTGAGGTTTTTAAATATGTCAGAAAAATATTATATTCAAAGAAATGATAACAACACAATTCGTTTAAGAGAACTTAAATCAGAATTGCCTTATTTTTGTAGTGAGTTTTTTGTAGGTGTAGAAAATCAAACAACCCCCCTAACTCGTTTAAATTATGCGTACGATTTACGTATTTTCTTTCATTATCTTGCTACACACGCACCACAATTTCACGGCAGACAAGCAAAACAAATCTCTTTAATGGATTTAAATATGCTTACAGCAACAGAAATCGAAAATTTTATGGAATACTTATCTGTATATGAGTTTAGAGGCAAAACGTATCGTAATAACGAAAAGGCTAAATCACGTAAGTTATCTACGTTGAGGTCGTTTTTTAGTTACTTCTTTAAAAAAGAAAAACTTGATAAAAACATCACAGATAAAGTAGATTTGCCAAAATTGCACGAAAAACAAATTGTAAGGCTCGAAGTTGATGAAATGGTCAATTTACTTGATATGGCAGAAACTGGTTTTGCACTCACTCCTACTCAACAAGCCTTTCATAGACATACAGAATCACGTGATTATGCGATTATTACACTTTTATTAGGTACAGGAATACGTGTAAGTGAATGTGTAGGACTTGATGTAGATGATATAGACTTTACTATAAATGGGTTTAAGGTTATTCGTAAAGGTGGTGCTCACGTTGTATTGTACTTCTCTGATGAAGTAGCAAAGGCTCTTAAAGCATATTTGGCTGACAGAGCAGAAATTAAAGACTTGCCTCCTACTGAACGTGCTTTGTTTTTGTCTTTGCAAAAGAAACGTATTTCTACTCGTGCAGTACAAAATTTGGTTAAAAAATATAGTAGTCTTGTTA
This sequence comes from Clostridia bacterium, assembly GCA_017622115.1. GTDB lineage: Bacteria > Bacillota > Clostridia > Christensenellales > UBA1242 > UBA7867. Next base: position 6,832 of record JAGART010000142.1, on the reverse strand, counting down.
CACCTCTTAAAAATATTAGTCCTCATAAACTACGTAGCACGTATGGTACAAATTTATATCGTGAAACAAAAGATATCTATGTTGTTGCTGACGTTTTAGGTCATAAAGATATAAATACTACAAAGCGACACTATGCCGCTATGACAGAAGATGTTCGTAGAGATGCCGCTAATAAAGTAAAATTGCGTGAGGAAATTTAATTTTATCGAAAATTTGTTTGACAAACTATTTTAGTGTATGCTAAAATAAACAAAAATTTCAAGGAGAAAAATAAATGAAAAAACGCATTCAAGCAAAAACAGATAAACTATATGAATATATTAAAAAATATCAATCACAAAATGGTTTTCCCCCTTCTTTGCGTGAAATGTGTGCTTATATGAATATCAACTCAACTTCGACTATTTCTTATTATCTAGATTACATAGAGCAAGAAGGCAAAATACGCCGTGGTGCATATAAAAATCGTGCTATTGAAATACTTGCTCCAAAAGAACCTGATTTACAACAAAGTGTAGAAATCGTGCGTAGTTATTCCCCAATCCCTGTATTAGGTAAAATTACCGCAGGTCAACCAATGTTGGCTACTGAAAATTGTGAAGATGTGTTGTATATGCCTGCAAACCTATTTAAAGGCGATAATCTATTTATATTAAACGTTTGTGGTGATAGTATGATAGATGCTGGAATATATGATGGCGACAAAGTGGTAATTAAAAAACAAGACACAGCAGAAAATGGCGAAATCGTTGCTGTATTAATTGATGATAGTGCTACAATCAAAAGATTTTATAAAGAAGATGGTCGTTTTAGACTACAACCAGAAAATTCCACTATGGAAGCAATGTATTTTGATGAGGTTTCTATTATAGGTAAAGTAGTTGGCTTGATTAGGAATATATAAAAAGAAAAAGGCTGTTTATATAGCCTTTTTTTGATATTCTGGATAAAATTCTATTAGAGTTTGTATAAGTTGATTTTTATCATTTATATTTACACGTTCGCAGTCATTATGATTAAACCAAGTTAATTGTCTTTTTGCGTAGTTGCGTGTATTCTTTTTGATTAAAGTAATAGCTTCATCGAGGGCGGTTCTTCCTTCCAAGTAATCCCAAATTTCTTTGTACCCTATTGCCTGCATACATTGATGACAATCTTCATTAAGACCAATATCACGTAACTTTTTAACTTCATCAATTAAACCATTTTGGAGCATTTTATCTACACGCAAGTTAATCTTGCTATAAATATTTTCTCGTTCATCATCTAAAAATATATATTTGGCATCATATTGTAATTCTTTGTTTTTTGATTGAAAATCAAAGCCATAAAGTAAACTATCAATATAAAGCCCCGTGCCACCAACGATTACAGGAAGTTTGCCTTTTGAAGCGATTTCTGTAATGCATTCTTTTGCTTTTTGTACGAAATCAAAAGCATTAAATTTTTCAAAAGGACTAACGATATTAATTAAGTGATGTTTACAAATTCGTTCTTCTTGTTTTGTGGGTTTAGATGTTGCAACTTCAATACCTTTGTAAACCTGTATAGAATCAGCAGAAACGATTTCCATATCTAAAAAATTGCTTAATTCTAACGCAAATGCAGATTTGCCCACCGCTGTACAACCAGCAATAATTAATATTTTTTGCATTTATACAGTCCTTTTAAACCATTTATCTAAATCTTTACGAGTAAACTTAACTACAAAAGGTCTGCCGTGAGGACATTGAAGCGTTGTATTACCATCAGCAAAATCACTAACAAGTTTTACAATTTCCTCTTTTGCTAAATCGTCCCCACCTTTTACAGCGTGCTTACAAGCAGTTTCTGCCAAAATATCAAGTATTAAATCGATACTCTTTAAATTAACTATACTATTTATATTAGACAAGAAATTCGCAAAGAAGTTTGATACATTAAGATTAGGCAATATACAAGGAATAGCCGATACTCTAAAACTCAATGTGCCAAATGGTGATATATCAAAACCTAGTTGCTGTAATAATTCCATATTATCTAGTATAAATTGTTCTTCTGCGTGATTTACTTGTATAGTATAAGGCAATAGCAAAGGTTGGCAAGCCATTTCTTTTTGTTTTACTTGTCTTACATATTTATCATAAAGAAGTCTTTCGTGTGCTGCGTGTTGGTCTATAAAGTAAACATTGTCATCAATCTCTACTACTACAAATGTATTAAATAGTTTACCTATTACTTGTGTAGATAAAAAGGCATGTTTATCTTGTATCTCATCAGCCACTAGTTGAGTTTGTATAGGTTTAGGTTCTATCTTTTGTGATTTAGGCGTATCTTGAAATTCGTACTTTTGTATTGTACTATCAATAAGTTTATCTATAACAATTTCATTTAATACAGAACCTTCGCTACTATGTATTTCATTTGTCTTTGTAGTACTATAAGGGTTATTAAAGAAGAACTCTAAACTTGCACCCGCTTCGCTTTGTTTTTCGTTTTCTTTGTTTTCTACGGGGGCGGAACTTTGAGAAGTATTTTCAAGATTGATTTCTTGTTTTTGCTCTATTACTATATCATTAGGAGTTGTTTGAGTAACTTCTACTTCAACAGGTTTAACGAGTTCAATTTGAGGTTCGTTTGGGTGTATTTCTTGTTGTGTTTTCTTTGTAATGTCGTTAAATAATGCTTCTGAAATTGCTTTATATACAAAACCAAATATTTTACGACTATCCTGAAAACGTACTTCAAGTTTGTTTGGATGAACATTTACATCAACTTCTTCATTTGGCATTGTCAAATACAATACACAAAACGGAAAGCAATGCTTCATCATATATGACTCATAACTTTGAGATACAGCAACAGATGCAATACTATCAGCCACCCAGCGATTATTTATCATTATTGTTTGATATGTACGATTAGGCTTAAAGTATGTAGTTTTACCTATATAACCGATTAAATTATAATCACCATCTGTGTAATCTACTTTAACCAAATTTTGCATTGTTTGAGCACCATAAATAGCAAAAATAGCATCTTCTATACCTTTACCCGTGCTATTAAAAATTAATTTGTTGTCAGCACTATATTTAAATGCTACATTTGGATTTGCAAGAATTAATCTTGTAATAAGTGTTGTAATTTCACTTTCTTCTTTTTTAGGCTTCTTTAAAAACTTTTGTCTTGCAGGAGTATTAAAGAATAAATTTTCTACACAAAAATAAGTGCCTTGTGGAGAACCTTTTTCACCTTTTGCAACTACTTTGCCACCAGAAAGTTTAATACTTTGCCCCTCTGTGCTTGCTGTTTTTGTAATAACCTCTATTTCTGTTACAGAAGCAATAGAAGCAAGAGCCTCACCACGGAAACCTAATGTGTCAAGCGAAAACAAATCGTTGTAATCTTTAATCTTACTTGTTGCGTGTGGCATAAAAGCAAGTTCTAAATCATCTGGTGCAATTCCGCTTCCATTATCACTTACGATTAATTTTGTAATTCCACCATCAAATATTTGTACTTCAATCCTTGTTGCACCAGCATCAATACTATTTTCCACTAATTCTTTTATAATAGATGCTGGTCTTTCGACTACTTCACCTGCTGCAATTTGATTAAATACACTAGGGTCTAATAAATTAATTTTTGGCATATTTTACCTTTTAATTTTGTATTTGATTTTTTAATTCAGATAATTTTGAAAGAGCCTCCAAAGGTGTAAGATTATTGATATCTGTTTTATTTAGGATATCTGCAATAATCTCATATTTAGTTCTTAATTTTAAATCATCATAAGAAAATTCTTGAACAGGAGCATCGATAGCATTATTTTGTATGTGTTCCTGGTCATTCATAACCTCTTTTGCTCTATTGATAATAGTTTGAGGAATACCTGCAAGTTTTGCAACTTCTACACCAAAACTTTGGTTTGTGCTACCATATTCAACTTTACGTAAAAACGACATTTTGTTGTCAAACTCACTTACAGTTACTCGCATATTTACAACACCAGGGAGTTTGCCTTGAAGTTCTGTAAGTTTATGATAGTGTGTAGAAAACAACGTACGAGCCTTTACAGAACTAGCAATATACTCTAAAACTGCCCAAGCAATACTCAAACCATCTTGTGTAGAAGTACCACGACCTATTTCATCTAAAATGAGCAAACTATTTTTTGTTGCATTTTTAATAATGTTTGCAACCTCACTCATTTCGACCATAAATGTACTTTGTCCCATTCCTAGATTATCACTAGCACCTATACGAGTAAATATTCTGTCAGTAAGGGCGATTTTAGCCGATTTTGCAGGCACAAAACTACCAACGTGAGCCAACAATACAATTAATGCAATTTGACGCATATAAGTACTTTTACCAGCCATATTTGGACCTGTTATGATAATAGTGCGTTGTTCATCATTAAAAACAACATCATTAGGTACAAAACGTTCTTCTGTCATTAACTTTTCTACAACTGGGTGTCTTGATTCTATAATCTCATAATCTGTCAAATCTTTGTTAATAACAGGTCTTACATAGTCATTTTGAATGGCTACATCAGCCAAAGACATAAGACAATCTATTGTAGCGATTTGTTGTGCAGATTGTTGAATAAGCGGAGTAACATCAATTATGTCTTTTCTAATTCTGTTAAACACTGCCATTTCAATATCAAGTTTGTGTTCTTCTGCATTTTTAATAGTGTCTTCAATTTGTTTTAAATCGCTTGTAGTAAAGCGGTCGCTATTTGCCATTGATTGAATTTTTTGAAATCTAAAAGGCAAGTTTTCAGAACGTGATTTTGGTACATCAAAATAATATCCCGCAATTCTGTTGTATGTAATTTTGAGTTTTTCTTCACCTGTTAAGTTGCGTTCTTTTATTTCTAATTCTGTAATCCATTTTTGCCCATCTTCTTTTGCAGATAAACACTTGTCAAGTTCTGCATCAAAACCTTTTTTAATAAAGCCACCATCTCGAAGCAATGTTGGCGGTTCATCAACAAAAGCATTTTGAAGTTTATTTGCCAAATCATCTAGCAAAACAAGTTTATTTGCACATTCTTTAAGCAATTTTGATTTAAAGCGAGATACAACAGCTTTAATTTGAGGAAGTCTTGATAAAGCCACACCCAAAGATACACAATTTTTAGGGTGAAGATTTCCATAAGACACACGACCACAAAGGCGTTCTATATCTTGAAAGTTTTTAAATAAGTCTGCAAGTTCTGCACGTGCGATTGTATTGTCTGTGAGTTCTTCTACTGCATCTAATCTTTCAAGTATTGCTTGTTCATCTTGCAAAGGTTGCTCCAACCAGTTATGCAACAGTCTGCCACCCATTGTAGTTTTTGTCTTGTCTAAAACCCAAAGCAAAGAACCACGTTTTTTGCGGTCATACATAGTTTGACAAATTTCCAAATTAAGTCGAGTATTTATGTCAAGATGCATATAATGCCCATCTGTAACAATGTTGAGTTTGTTAATGTGAGTTAAATCACGCATTTGAGTTGCTTGTAAATAATCTAACAAAGCACCAGCAGCACAAATTGCTTGACCTTTATTTGTACAATTTAGTTTATTTAAGTCTGTTGCATTTAATTGTTTAAGAACCATACTCTTTGCATAGCCAAACTCAAATGCACTATCTTTGTGCTTGTAAAATACTGGCACAACACCCATACGCACACAAGAAAGTTTACTGCTCTCTATAAAACTAAATCCATCAGCCAAAATCTCACTAGGCGCAACACTTACAAGTACATCACTTAATTTTGAAAAAGCATTGTCCCCTGTAAATTGTTGAATATTAAATTCACCTGTTGTAATATCTATCCAAGCAAGACCAACTGTTGTATCACGTTCTGCACTTACACAAGCAATAAAGTTGTTTTTGCGTTGCTCTAATTGAGTATCATCAATAATTGTACCAGGAGTAACAATACGTACAACATCACGTTCTACAATTTGCCCTGGCACAGGTTCGCTTAATTGCTCGCAAATTGCTACCTTGTAACCCGCTTGTGTAAGTTTTGTAATGTAATTTTCCGCAGAGTGAAAAGGAACACCACACATAGGGGCTTTTTGCTTGTTACCACAGTCACGAGCAGTTAGCGTAATTCCTAAAAGTTCTGATGCTTTTTCTGCATCTTCAAAAAACATTTCATAAAAATCGCCCAATCTATAAAACAAAAATGCATCGGGATATTGTTTTTTCTTTTCCCAATATTTTGTCATCATCTTTGAATATTTCTTATCTTCTTCCATTAGTCTATTCTTCCTATTAAGTTTCCGTTTTTGTATTCTATAATTTTACAGTCATAAAAATTGCCAAGTTGTAGTTTTCTTTCATTTGACTTACTTATTTTTGCAATTTTACCACATTGCGTTTTACTTATATAAAACATATTATTCTCGCTCTCAACAAGCACTCTTTGAGTAGTCCCAACCATTTCATTAAAGAGTTGAGTACTAATTTCGTGTTGAATTTCTAATAAGTTTGAAATTCGTTCGTGCTTTGTTGCAAGTGAAACTTGATTATCCATTTGTTCTGCAATAGTACCTTTACGTTTACTATACATAAATATAAAGGCATTGTGATAACGAACTTTTTTGATTAATTCTACTGTTTTTTGATAGTCTTCTTCTGTTTCATCAGGAAAACCAACAATAATATCAGTAGAAAGTGTAATATTTGGCATAGCCTTTTTAACTTTATCAATAAGTGTAAAATATCTACTTGTGTCATAGCTACGGTTCATTGCTTTTAAGATTTTATCACTACCCGCTTGTACTGGCAAATGCAAAGACTTACTAATTTTATCATTTTTAGCCATTACTTCAATAACTTCATC
>JAGART010000141.1 GCA_017622115.1 Clostridia bacterium | reverse complement strand
GCAGATATTGTGCATATTTTATTGCCATTTAAAATGGGGCGAGCAACTGTGCCATTGTGTAGAGAATTAAATATTCCTTATACTGGTGCGTGCCACGTTCAAGCGGAAAATTTTAGTTCTCATTTATTTTTAGAAAATTGGAAGTGGTTTAATAGTTTATTATATAAACGATTTAGACGAGTATTTTATCAGTATGTAGATTTTGCACACGCACCTAGTGAATTAATGGCAACAGATTTAAGGCAACATAAATGCAGTACTGATTTTAGAGTTATAACTAATGGTGTGCGAGATAAATTTAAATATGTAAATACACCAAAACCAGATGAATACAAAGATAAAATTGTTATTGCTGCAACTGGCAGATTAGCACGAGAAAAAAGACAATGGGACATTATTAAAGCAGTTGCAAAAAGCAAATATAAAGATAGAATAAAATTAATTATTGCAGGTGCTGGACCAAAGGAAAAATCTCTTACAAAACTTGCAAAACGCAAAAAAGTTGATTTAAAAATTGGTTATTTAGATTCGCACGAATTTATAGATTTATTGTGTTATGCAGATTTGTATGTACACGCAAGTAAAATCGAATTAGAGGGCATTAGTTGTTTGGAAGCAATGGCTTGCGGTAGGCCTTGTTTGTTTAGTGATAGCCCTCGTGCTGCTATGCGTTTTTATGCACACCCAGATAGTTTGTTTAAGTGTGCAAATATTCAAGATTTAGCAAATAAAATAGATTATTATATAGAAAACGAACAAGAACGTATCGAGTTGGGTAAATGGTATTTAGATAATAGTGATAGATTTAATTTAACTAATGCTATGAATCAAATGGAAATAATGTTTAATGACGCTAGAAAATATTATAACGATTATTTTGCTCGTTACCCAGATGGTAGGGTGCATAGTGAATTTACTTCAACTCACGCACAAGACCACGTTGTTAATTCAGGCAATTCTCATAAACGAGAAAAAGTAGATGAACACTTCAAATTTGAACATAAAAATATATTTTATCGAATGTATAGCAATACTTTGTTATTTTTAGCAAAATTATTTATTCCACTTTTTACACGTATTAAATATGGTTATAGATTGCGTGGTAAAAAAAACATTAAAAAACTAAAAAAACAAGGTGCAATGATTGTTGCAAATCACGTGCACGTTATGGACGGAGCAATAATTTGTGCTGGTGGTGTTGGTTGGCGAAAAATAAAATTTTTAATGTTAAGTGAGACGTTAGCAATTCCTGTTGTTGGCAAATTGTTAATTGCTTTGGGTGGACACCCAACAGCAGATACAATGGCAGGTGCTAGAAATGGTTTTAGAGTGTTAGATAATACACTCCAAAATGGAAAATTAGTCCTAATGTTTCCCGAAGCCTCTTTGCACCCAGAAAGTACCGAGTTGCGTGAGTTTAAAGATGGTGCTTTTCGTATAGCATTTAAAAATAAAGTCCCCATTGTGCCTTATGTAATAACTTTCCGCCAAAAACAAAAGAAAAATGGCAAAATTAAATCTAAAATGTATGTAAATATTTGTGAAGCAATAAAACCTAATTTGGATTTAGACAGCAAAGCAGGTGTTCTAGACTTAATGGAGCGAACTCGTGAAAGTTTTACTAAAACACAAACTGAATTTTATCAGGAATTCCCAAAAGTTGCCGATATAATCTATCGCAAAAACGAACAAGGAACTGAAACAAAACAAATAATAAAAATATAGTAAAAAAAGAGGAAAAAATGTAAAAAAAGACCAAAAGGTCTTTTTTAGTTTTCTTTAAATAAGTTTTCAATAGGAACTTGCAAGCAATTACAAATTTCAATAATCATTTTTAGGCTAACATTTATTTTGCCATTTTCTAATTTATTAATATAACTAGCATCTTTGCCTAATCTCAAACTTAACTCATAAGCGGAAATGTTTTGCTTAATTCTTTCTTTTGCTACATTTAATCCAAATTCTTCAAATTTCATATTTTTTCTTTTATTTTATATTTTTAATTAAATCTAATAGTTTATTTTTAATATCTGGATTTAATTTTTTAAAATTATCTAG
>JAGART010000140.1 GCA_017622115.1 Clostridia bacterium | reverse complement strand
TTTATTTACGTAAACAAGGTTTTATGGCTCTTGCTCTTCACGGAGATATGCCTCAATCAGTACGTAAACGTGTTATGAACGAATACAAAGCCGAACCAAACAATTTGCTCATCACCACGGACGTTGCGGCACGTGGAATAGATGTAAAAGACATTATTCAAGTAATTAACTTTGATTTACCTCAAAATAACGAATACTATATCCACCGTGTGGGCAGAACTGGTCGTGCAGGTAAATCAGGTAGTGCTTATACACTCCTTAATACACCAGAACAAATTAAAGAATTGCAAGAAATTGAAAAGAAGACTAATTCAAAGATTATCGCTTCAACACTTTCTTTAAATGGTTTGTCTAATACAGAAAAAACCCCTGCCCCTCGCTCAAATCAACGTGGCAAAAAATTAAACATTAAATCACGTGAGAAACGTGCTATTATCGCAGGTCGAACAAGCACAAATAGTCGTAGCGGTCGCAATGTAAATATTGCAGGCGGAAACAAACTCGGCAAAAAGACACGTACAATTCGCCAAACACATAAATCTAAAAAACAACCTAAAATACATTATTAAAAAAATAAAAAACCCTAAATATTAGGGTTTTTTCTTATCTTTTTTTCTTTTTTTAGCCTTTTTGTCAGTTTCTAATGAGTTTTTAAGCACTTTAACTTCGTGTCTTGATAAATTATGCAAAAACTTTGTTGGATAATATTTTTCGAAGTTTATTGAGTTTTTAAGTATATTTACTCTACCATTTTCTTTGGCTTTAATCTCATCTAGCATTTCTTTTACACCAATTTCTGGATTATCGATATCAGTTATTCGGTTACAAATAACATTAAAGTCCACCAAGAAACTAGTCAACACATCTGCTTCTATATAATCTTTTGAAGAATTTAAAGTATTTACAGCAAGCATAAGGTTATCTAATTTATTTAACCCCGGAGCAAGTGCTGGTTGAATATAGTTGAAATCTAATCTTTCAAATTTATTATTACTCCAAAGTTGCAATCTACGATAGTTATCAACAGCGGCTTGAACGTCCATACCTGTCATTTTTTCAGGGTCTTCAATTTCGATAAATACAGCATTTAAAGGATTTTTTCCAGCATAGTTAGTCATTTGTGCAGTTGCTTTAGCTACCAACTTTCTAGCAATTCTCATACCTCTATATTTATTATCTACAACAATATACTCAATCAATCCACAATTACTATTTTTAAACCAGTCAAATACAATACCACCAACAACAGTTTCGCCTTGATAAGCCAAAATAATATCGTGGTGATTTTCGCTTTTGAGTTCGACAGTCCTGTATATTAAATCATCTATTGAATCTCTTTCATCTGGTGCAAAGTTTTTAACATAAATAGTCGCATAGAATTCGCCTATTGCACTAGCATCTTTAACTCGTTTAAATTCAAATTCGTTTAATGGGAATTCTTCATCTATATTTTCTAAAATCTCATTTAAAGTTACACTATTGTCATTTAAATTAACAAATTTATTAAATTTTTCAACAAACTCTGGACTTTCTTTTTTCAATTCTTCGTTGATTAATTTAATATATTTTTTCTTAAATGAAGGTGCTACACAAGCATTTAAATTATAGTTGCAATGATTTTCTGTACTCAAAACATCTTTAAAGTGCAAAACAGTTTTTTGTGCCATAGATTTAGTAAAATAATCCACACTTGTACTATCTGCCAAGTTAGAATGCTCAAAAAATACAACTGAATTTTTAATATCAAAATAAGGGTGCAGTTCATCGTTTCTGCCGAATAAAGCCCACAAATACCCAGAGAAGAATGCGTCATCATCATCAACAAGAGTAGTGTTTCTCAAATTAGCATCACTTGTTGGGTTAAGATAAGATAAAACATATTGTACATCATTTGAGTTATTTAACAAGTTGTTAATCAAAGGCATTGTTTCAACACCAAAATTTTGAATATTATTACGCACATAAGGCACAAGTTCATACAACTCACATTCAATACTCAAATTAAGTCCATAAACATCTTTTTGAATACAAGTTTTAAGTTGTTCCCACAATGCTTGCGAGTTTTCCGAATTATCTAAAATAAGATTTGTGGTATTACTCTCATCACCCACACCATACAAGATGATTTTGTATTTGTCATCATTAAAGGTCATTTGGTAACTAGGACTCCACATAAGCCAACTATACATCATAAATAATTCGTTACTTCTAATATGAAAAGCATTGTTATTTTGTGAAGTAATGAAATGCTGGTTTTCATAAGCATTCATAGTTTTTATAATACTAGCACTATCTTTTGAGTTATGATACTTTGCATTTTTTAAAGTATAGTTATATTTAACAAGCAAATCAGTCCAAGAATCAGAGAATTTTCTTTCTAATCCATTAATAAATGAAGCAGGATATACAAATCCGTTTTCAAAACTTAATCTACAAACAAATTTAGACTTCTTTTTGTTGTGTCTGTATTTTTTATCATTTTTATTTAAAAATGCAAAATACTTCCTAATACAAATATCAACTTTATCATTAATAATATCAAAAGAAGAGTCAAGACTAATTAAAAGTGGGTCTGTAATGAATTGCTCATAAAAATATTTTTGCGAAATATCTTTCCACTCTAACGCACTTAACTTTTCACCTTTGCTATTAAAAATAGCATACTCACAAAAAGCCTTCAAAAATCTGTATCTAGACTCTTTATCTTCTCTATCAACTTTTTTAATACGCCACGCAATTAAAAAAGCCACACCCAAATTCATATCTTGTTCTTTAAATAATTTACGCAACATATATACAGAACGAGAAATAAATTTAAGGTCAAAAACAAAAAACAATACAATCAAAATTACTAATGAAACAAAACCTGTAAATTCTGCAATAAATTCACCTATTGCCTCACTAAAATTACTTATCCATTCAAACATAAAATTCCTCATCAAATAAAAATCTTGTTCATTATACTATATATAAAACATAATTTCAATAAAAACAATCAAAAAAAACTTGCTTCGTACCATAATCTCTTGACACCCTCTCAAATTAAAATATATAATTAATATTATTTAGAGTAAGGAGTATCAAAAATGAGCAAAGTAGAAATACGCTGTTTAATGTGTTCTAAAAAATTTGAAGCAGAACCAGGCAAAGAAGGCGCTTGCCCAAAATGTGGAGCAACTTTTAAATTAAAGTCAGAAGAAGAATTAAATGAAATAGAAAAAAATAAAAAAAGTGATGAGAAATCAGAATATGAAATTTATGGTGATTTAAAAAATATCATTTACGAATGCGAAGAAAAAGAAGATTATGAAACAATGGCAAAAACCGCAAGACAAATGCTAGAAATTGAAGATGAAGTTTCTGATGGCTGGGCATATTTAGCAATTGCAGAAGCAAAAATGGTAGAAAAATTAATAGATGAAAACAATTTTAGAGATAACGAAAAATATGAAGAAATAGACACATATTTTGAAAAAGCATATGAATACGAAATTGTTGATGGTGAAACAGACAAAATTAGACCTATTCACGTAGAATTTCTCCGCAAAAATATGCTTCACGCAAACGAATTACGCATTCAAGAAGCGGAAGAAATGCTTAAAGACCTAACAAAATCTTTAAACAACGAAGTTGAAGGTGAAGATGTTTATGCAAAAGTCCCAACGGAAAATAAAGAGTTTTATATAAAACAATTACCAGATTATATCGAAAAACTTAAAAAAGATAACGAATTAATCAAAATTTTAGATGATGAAGACACAATTAAAGTTGCAAAAAGTGCAATGATTAAAAACGAAACAAAAAACGAAGATAATGACGACGAAGATGAAGATGAAGAATAGAAAAAAGCCCTAATATAGGGCTTTTTTCTATAAAAACATAACTTTATACTCTCCTATTCTGTACTTAAATTTTTATATTAAATTATAATAATACTTAATTAATAATTATTTTTTATTGACATAAATAAAAAATTAATATATACTATTATCGTTATGCTGATGTGGCTCAGCCGGTAGAGCACCGCCTTGGTAAGGATTGAACCCGAGTTTTTTGGCTTCACTTTCTCGTTAAAAAAAATGGAGCAACGGAGAGATGCTGATGTAGCTCAGCAGGTAGAGCACTGCCTTGGTAAGGCGGAGGTCACGGGTTCAAGTCCCGTCATCAGCTCCACAAACTCAACCTATGGTTGAGTTTTTTATTACACTTTGTGTAATAATGTGTTTTACACAAGGAGTTGATGACTCCTGTTTGAGATAAAATCTCAATACACAGCTCAATTTTTTGATTAGTAAACTATGAAAAAACTTGCTTGTGGGCGTCAGCTCCACTTCGTTACGCTTCTGCGTAACTTTTTTAATTTTTAACAAATTTTTATTATTATTCTTTATAATACAAATAATTTATTACTTTTTTATAATAATTGATATTAAAATACCACAGTATAGTCCTGTGGTTTTCATTTAAAAAACTTGCCAAATACAGCAAGTTCTTTTTAATATATTTTACTTATATCATAATCATCTGCAAGAGCATCACTTTCATTAAAAATTCTCTCTGTTGGATTTTGTGGATAATAATTTTCGTTTGGCATTTGTTCTTGTTGAACATACATTTCTTGATATTGCGAATATTGAGGATTATTTTCCATATATTCTTGCATAGGTTGTTCTAATGCGTTTTGTTGTTGTTCTAATCTTTCTTGACCTAATTGTTCAGATAATTCTTGTTGCCATTGAAATATATCTTTATCTGAAATCAAATACTTATCTACCATAGAATCAGTACGTTCTAGTTTTAACTTTGAACCCATAAGAGTTGAATTTTCTATGCTTGCGTGGTCTGATACAACCAAATCACCTGTTACATAAGAATTTGTAATTAGTGCTTTTTTGTCTATCAAAATTACCCTATCCGAAATAAGAGTTGATTCTTCAATTTTAGCATTATTTGAAATAATATGAGTACCGACACCAGAAAGCTTTGAATCTTTTATACAACAACTTTCATTTAAAATAGCATTTTCAACTATACTATTATATATTTCCACTTCATCTGCAATTTTGCATTTTTCGATTAAAACTTGTTTATTTTCCGAACCTTCAATAATTGCATTATTATCTATAATTGAAGAATTAATTTCCGCATAACGAACTGTTGCTTTACCAGAAATTTCACTATCTTGTTGTATAGATGAATTTTCAATCTTTACATTACCAGAAATTTTAGACCTATCTATAACTCCTCCCGAAATTACTGGATGCTCTTTAATTTTTGAACTAATAACATAAGATGAATTTATTACAGCACTACCATCAATAACGGATTCTTTTAAAGTGCTATGCTCGATTTTTGCATTTCCTCTAACTTCAAAATTATTTCCTTTAACACTAGAAACTATCGCATTTTCTGTAACTTCAATATTATAACCACTTACATTATATAATTTTGCATTATCTGTAACTAAATTACTCAATTTTGAACTTTCTAATCTTCTTTGAACTTCATCTAACAAATCTATATTTATCTTATTTTTATTTAATTGCACACTCTGCAAAACAATATCCTGTCCCACAACCCTAGCATCACAAATATTACATTCACCAGAAATTGAAATATTACCTGTAAACTCACTATCTTGAATTAAAGTATTTTCTACTCCACTAATATTAATTTTACCATCAAAATCACAATTTATAATTGTTGCCCAGTCATGCAAGCATACAACCCCATCCCTTGCAATAGAATTTCCTCTCATTTGGGTAAATTCACCAGCAATAATTGAGTTATCAAAAGCCCAAGAACCATCATCATGTGCAATATTTTGAAGTTTTTCTACATAACCTCCTCGGTCACCACGCTTAACAACACCATCTAATGTTTCAAAATCACGTACCGCCACAATTCTATAAACATAAGTTGGAGGATTATTTTCACCAAACTTATGAACGACTAAAAAATCATCTCTATCTAAATAAAATTTGTGACCTGTAACTTTTGATATTGTTTGATTTCGTTTTATTTTATCAACCAATTTAGGTTTAAAAAATTCCACCTCTTTTGACAAGTTAGTTAAAACTTCTTTAACATCTAATGTAATTTGAGGATTTTTCAATTCTTTGATATCTTTTTGCAAAGTCTTTACTTTTTCAATTCCTTGTTTAATCTCTTTTAAAACTTCATCAGATAATTTTCCCAAACTTGATTTAAAAGTCATTTTTAGTTTACCTCTTTTTTATTGTTTCCAATTTAAATAATTTTATCATTTAAAATAAAAAAAGGCAACTATTTACAGCCACCTCTTTATTATTTAATTGTAAAGACAAAAAGTACCCAAAATTACACCATTTTTAACTTAAAATTTTTAATACTATGCATACTATGCAAATGCATAGTATTTAGAGTTTTAGGCTTATTTTAAAGCATTTTTAGTCTTGCAGTAAGTTTTTATCTACATCTATCAACCTTTCTTTTAACTCACCTATTTTAAGATTTTTTAATATACTCTTATACGATTTATAACAATTTCCTTGCCCCAAATATCCCTTGTAACTATCCAAAATACAACGTATTTTTTCTTTGTTTATAAGTGGTGTATTATGAAATTTATTAATAAATTTTATACGTGATTTAAATCTTTTTAGTGTACTTTTTCTAACTTTCATTATAATCTTACCACTCGATAAAAGATATAAATTCCACCCTAAATATGGTATTCCATTTTTAAGAGGAGCAATTTGAGTTTTGTCATTTAGTTTTAAAAATAATTTATTTTCTAGCATATTTTTTATTTCTACCAAACAATGTTGCAAATACTCCTTACTTGGGTGAATTAGCAAGAAATCGTCCATATATCTAGTGTAGTGCTTAATTCGTAATTTCTCTTTAATAAGTCTATCAATAGGGTCAAGATAATACATACCTATTATTTGACTTGTTTGATTACCTATCGGCACTCCCCTTACTATCGGGAATTCTTTTATTTTTCCATAGCCATTATCTGCTAAATGAGTTTGTGGAATATTATACTTTTCTAAAAACTCTTTTGGTGTTACGTGACTCTCTATTATATAGTTAAACATTTTTTGCATTTCTGTGTCAGCAAAACAAGTTGTAAACTTTTCTTTTATAACCCTATGAGATAACGAAGGAAAGTACTTTAAGATATCACATTTTAAAAAGTAACCATTCGCCCCATATTGATTAAAATGCGAGCGCAAAAACTTTTTTAATCTATTAAGAGCAAACACCTGACCTTTACCAACTCTACACGCAGAATTATCATAAATTGCACGTTTAGAAAAATAATCTGATAGATAATCATCACAAATTACGTGTTGAACAACCCTATCACGATATAAAAGCGCTTGAATTTGCCTGCGTTTCGGCTCAAAAACAGTAAATTTATGATAACCACTAATTTTATATCTTTTATTTTTTAATTCTTCTGATAATTCTTGCAAGTGATAACATAAATCCATCTCAAACTTCACAATAGGCTTTTTACAACGTTTACAAGAGCGAGCCTTTATATGCGCACGATATAATGCATCAAAATCGCATAAATGCTCATATGAAACATTAATTTTGCCCTTCATTTGTAGTTTTCCCCTGTTTTTCTTCTGTTTTTAAAGGTGTTTGATTTATACTTTTTGCCCAACCTCTCAAAGTTACACGACAATCATATAGCAATTTTGAAATATGATTAAATTGCTTGTGTGTTATTGCACCTGTTGTTTTACCCATTTGGCTAGAAAAATCCAACATTTTTAATATACTTTGTGCTTCTAAAAGTGTTATCATTCTAGCACGCACGGGTAACTCATTTGCATAATACAATTTTTGCACATAATCATAACTAGATTCTTGCAATTTTGCCACCAAACTCCATCTAAATTTTTTAGGCGAATTTTGGGTAATAGTATAAATATACTCACATAATTTCCTACCATAAGTAATTACAGCCAACTCTTGCATACGCTCACGTTTTGCATATTCTGGCACTTTTTTATAATCTTCAATAGATTGTTCAATTTTTTGCTCCATAGTTACCCCACCTTTTGAAAAATTATAACATAAGTTATTTTGCTCAACAATAATTTGGCTTATTGAAATTTTTACTTTAATTTTGATAAAAAATACAAGAAAGCAAAAAAATACAAAAAGAAACAAATTTATAAAATTTTTTACAAGGCAAATATATCATATAATTTTACAAAAGTGTTGTATTAAATTAATTTTGTTAAAAAATATGTCATTTTTTGACAAAAAACACGTTTTTTAATAAATTTTGAACAATTTTTTACAATTTTTGGAAATTTTATTTAGAATTTAAGAGCAAGCACTACTTGCACTTTTTATTATGTAGTCTTTTTATAAAAATATTTTGTACTGGCTTCTTGATAAATTAATTCACTTCCAGCCAGAGTATAAACTGCTTGTTGTCCACCTAACGAAATTGTTATCACTTTCTCTATTTGTGCCCACGTTCCCGAGACTGCTGAATTTGAACCCAACTTAACACTAGCAGTATTATCTTCATTAAGAATAATAATGTTTTCAAACTGTTCCTCGTAAGCGCCAAATGAAGCATCACTTGCTTTTATCGTTTGTCCATCTACCACAAGTCTATCCAAAGTCCAACTACCGATAGGATTAGTTCCTCCACACCCAGCGAACATTACTAAAACTATTGCAGTTAGTGCTGAAATCACCATTATTTTAAAAATTGCACTTTTTGATAAAACTTTTTGCATCTCATTTACACCCCTTTTTTGTTTTACTAACTTTTGCTCAATCACTCGATTGTTAGAAATAATTAAATTTAAAACTTCATTTTTGTTTGTCATAAACTACTCCAAATCTTGATTTTCTGTTAATGTTTGGTATTCAAGTTCATTTTCCGTTACAAAATCAAAGTACAGTTGTAATAATCTAGTTTTTGTTTCATTTAAATTTAATTTTTCCAAACTGCACAACACTGCTACACTATTCATAAACCCCTCCTTATTTTTTTATAAAAATAACAAGTACAATATAAAAGTTCAACTGAAAAATAAAGTTAATTTGGCATTAGACAAAACAAGACAAAATTATGCATAATTTTCATTTTAAATAAAGCTAAAATTTTTAAATTTGGTTATTGACTGAATTTATAAGGTGTGATATAATTTTTTAAATTTTTTTTGGAGTAAATATGATAGACTTAAATTATCTTTACACTTATGCAACTGCACCTAAAAAGCCCTCTCACATAAACCCTTACGATTATTTTTCAGCACAAGCATTTACAAGGGAAATTCCGCAAAACTGGTGTAATTTTTATCGTGGTTTAATAGTACATAGACTAGATGAAGTTATTGAAAATCCAAATCTACCTGTAATTAATTTGGATTTATTTTTACTTGCCTTAAATGAATTTGAGGTTTCTACTATCGACTTTTTAAGAGAATTACAACGAGGCAACAACGGAGAAATGAACGAAGTAGATAAATTCTTTTATTATATTTATCCAGAAAGTAGAATTTTTTCCGCTTTTAACGAAATGAGAGCAAGAGGAAATAAGGCTTACTTTTGTGATGTAGAAAAGTCTTCTATTCCATATAAATATAATGAAATTTGCAAAACTGAATTTTTGTTTAGTACTCCGCCTATGTTAGACCCGTGCAAGGTCGATTTTATGTACAGAGCAATTTCTGTTTTAAACAAAAAGTTAAGACAATATGAAAATCCTATTGGTCTATCAGAAAGAGAGCAAGCCATACTTTATGGTGTTTTCTATTACAACAAAAAACGCACTAAACCTGAAATAATTTCAAAAAATTGGACAGAAATACAAAAATATTATTCTAAACTCCAAAATTCTAAAAACATTATTGAAACACGAAAAAACATATTTAAAGAATTACAAAAGCAATACTTTAATAATAATTCTGGTCAATTAG
>JAGART010000139.1 GCA_017622115.1 Clostridia bacterium | reverse complement strand
CTTCGGCAAATTGTCCGCCATTAGCATCTAAAATAAGTACACCATTGCCTCGTTGCCAAATTGCAAATATTTCTAAATCATTAGCAGGCATTTTAAAGCCTGTTTTTATTATAAATTCATTTGTATTATAATTAAAGTCTGCACCATCTAAAATTGGTTGAGAACTCCAAACAGGCACTCCATTTAATTCGAATAAACTAAATCCAACACGAGTTGGGCGTACAACATATTGATTAAGGTAGTTTTCTACCAAATCAGTGTCATAAGGCACATCACTAATAATTGTTGTACCACCCACTCCACCAGAGAAAGAACCACCATTTGCATTTAGTGTAATTGTAAAAGTATTTTTCACAAAAGCAACATAAATTGTTGTATTTTCTTCTATTTTTTGATAATTAAATTCAAATTTTTCAGTATTTTCTTTATCTGCATAAAAGTCTGCAATTTTATAACCATTAGGCGATTTTGTATTATCTACTTGACTATAATTAATATCATTATCTGTTGGGATAAATTCGTCTACTATAAGTGATGCAAATTCAACTGTAATTTGAGTTAAATCTGTTTCTACATCATTTAAGGCATCATAATAAACAAATTTTACTGTTTTATTTTTCTCTGTCCAAAAAGCATAAATTGTAGTATCTGTTGTAAAAGGTGAATTAATTAAAGTACCATTTGATTCTGTAAATCTTTCACTACCATCATCATTGTAATAGCCTTTAAACACATAACCAGAACCAGTAAGGTCACCAAAAGGTGCAAGAGTTAATAATTCATAAGGTTGACCATAAGTAACTGAAATAGTTTTAGTCATTCCACCGCCAGAGAATTGCACAGGTTGCCCAACTCCCATAACACCAGCATTTAAAGTTAATTGAATAGTTACAGGATTTAATTTACCATATAAAATTAAACCGCTTGAATAATCTGCATTTTGAGATATAAGCAAAGTAGCTGTATCTTTATTTTCATTTGCATCATCTTCACTACGCCACCAACCAGAAAAGTCTTTACCTTCGATTGAAATTGCAGGAATTTCAGCAAAAGCATTTGGGTCCAAACTATAAGTAATAGTAGTAGTTAAAAGATTTGCAGGATATTCTGTACTTGTTGAATCGAAATATCCATCAACACCCTTATCCGAATCATTAATTTTATAAATAATATTGTATTCTTTTTCTGTCCAAGTTAGGTAAATATCTGTATCGGCAGAAATTGCTTGATTATTAAAATCAAATTCTGGTGCGGTATCACTTGAATTACCGCTACGCCAAAACTCTGTAAAACCAGTAGGTGTTGTGTATTGAGTATTTGCTGGCATAACAAGTTTTTGTCCAGCAACTACATATTGTACCCCACCGGCAAAATATTCTGGAGCACCAGAAATAAAAGTTTCGATTGTTTCATCTGTATAAAAATCTTTTTGTTGTGTTGTTTCATTCCAGTAAGGACGGTGATTTTTAATATTAACTTGATAAATTCTTACACTAGGATAAGCAATTTTATTTAAATCAGTATTATCAAAAACCCCTGCATCATTAAAGTTGCTTAAAACCGGATAATAGTAAATATTTTCATTATTTTCAGCAAAATACCATTTATCATTATTCACAAAAGCACTAATTTTGTTAGTAGCAGTTGTTGCTCCCGGTTTTGTTAAATTATAACTAATTGACTTAAAGTCATTACTTAATGTTGTACCGTTTCCTAACACTTTCAAGCCATTATCACGAGAGGCCAAATTTTCATTATAATTTGCTTTACTTTTATCATAAACACAATCAGTAAGTGTAGGTGCAGTACCTTGAATATAACCTATAAGCCCACCTAATGTAGCAGAACCAGAAGCACCACCAGCATCTAAAATATAACCTGTTGAAATACTTGTTTTTATTATACAATTTTCTGCACTACTAAACGAATAACCAACAAGTCCACCCGCATTATAAGTATTTAAAGAACCAATTTCACCTAAATTAAAACAATTTTTTATATTGCTTGTACCTGATTGAATATTACCAACAATTCCGCCAACACGAGAGATTGCACTATCATTTCCAATAACATTTCCTGTATTATAACTATTTTCTATTAAGGCAGTACTAGAAGTATTATTTTCCCCTACAATTCCACCAGCGTGTAAACCTCTTATATTCCCTGTATTATATGTATAATTTGTGCTTTCAGTATTAATAGTACCAGCATTAAGTCCCGCAATACCACCAACATATTCAGCATCAAAACCATAACCAATTTGAGCAGTATTATTACAACTTGTAATAGTTCCAGCATTTTGCCCTGCAACACCACCAGCATAACCCAAATCATTTGTAAAAGTTATTTGAGAAAAAATACTTCCAGAATTGCTACTATTTTTAATTGTTGCACCAGCAATATTTTGAGCAACTATACCACCAACGTTAAAGTTATTTTCAGCTAAAATTTCAATAGTACCAGAATTTATAGCAGTATTTATAGTACCCATATTATACCCAACAATTCCACCAAAACTATGTCCAGAAAATTGAATATTTGCGGAATTTTGAACATTTGAGATTGTTGCAGTAGCAATATTTACACCAGCAATACCACCTGCAAGAATTTCTGCACTACTATAATTTGAATAAATAATCGAACCTTGTGTATTTACATTTTGTATAGTTTTAGAGTTTCGTCCAGCAACAATTCCCCAATTTCCATATTTAGGAGTTAAATTTGCAGTTAAATTTAAATGTTTTGCAGTAGAACTTTCTGCTGTATTTCCGTCCAAAGTTCCGTTATTATCACCTATTACACCGCCAGCAAAAAAGTTTGTTTTGTTTAAATCATCTGTATTAATAGAAACATTAACAGAACCACCATTTAACCAACCAACATACGCATTAACACCTGTTTGCCCAAAAACTCCACCAACATAACAAGAAGAGCCAGCATCATAATTTAATCCATCAAAATTAATATTACCATTTACAGAAATATCGCTACAACTACGAGTATTAGTACCACCTGCTTGTCTGCTTCCATTATAATATCCAGCAACTCCACCAACATAAATATCATTATTAGTAATTGTACTATTAATATTTATATTGATATTTGATAAAACGAAATTACTAAAAAATCCTTGTCCAGTTGAAGTACTTTCTACATAACCAAACAAACCGAATGCATTAGTATCACCCAAAATTGAAGAATCTATTGTCAAGTTTGAAATAGTAGCAGTAGTTTCTGCAATTACATTACCTTTAAAAGGTCTGCCGTATATACCTATAGGTGTCCAACAATGAGCCCCTAAATCCATAGTATATATTTTTAGGGTTTTCCCCTCCAAAGAAGCACCATTATTAACAATTTGGGCAATATACGCCAACTGTTCTGGCTTTGTAATAGAAATTTCAGCACTATCTGTGTTTACATATTCAGTATAATCTATCCAGTTACCACTAGCCGAAACAGCATTTGCTTTTTTGGACACAGAAAAATTAGAAAGCGCTTCCACTCCCCCAACAAAAAACAATGCCAATATAACAGCGAAAACTGCATAAGCAAATATATTTAATTTTTGCTTTAAAATACTCATTTTCATTCCCCTATTTTTATTATGGTTAATATAGCAAAAAATATTTAAACTTTTACACTTTAATTTTATCATATATTATTATATAAATACAAACAAATTTAAGTAAAATTTTATATAAATTTTTAGAACATAAATTCTTGCAATTTTGTGGATAAGTGGATAACTTTGT
Source organism: Clostridia bacterium (assembly GCA_017622115.1). GTDB lineage: Bacteria > Bacillota > Clostridia > Christensenellales > UBA1242 > UBA7867. Next base: position 2,055 of record JAGART010000139.1, on the reverse strand, counting down.
GGAAAACTTGCCAAAATTTTGCGTTTTTGATACAAATCTGTAATTTTTAGTGTAGCATTTTTTAGATTTTGCTTAAAAACTATGTGGATAACTCGAAACTAATAATTTTTAGCTACTTTAAAAATTTTTAATTAATTTGAAATATTTAATATTATTTTATATTTTTTTGGAGTTTTCCACCAAAATATTTTTTTGATATTTTTTGCTAATTTTTTACATATTTTTTATATTTTTTTGGAATTAAAAATTATATAAAAATAGACAAAAAATACTAAAATATTACTTTTACTTAAAAACATCTAATAATTATTAATAAAAACGTATTTTATTAAATAAAAACTCAAAATACATCTATACAAAAGGTCAATTTTATGGTATAATTATACTATAAAAATATAAAAGGAAAAACAAATGAACAAAATTCAAAATTATGATGCAATCGTTATAGGGGCAGGTCACGCAGGTTGCGAAGCAGCATTAGCTTGTGCAAGAACGGGTTTAAAAACTTTAATAACTACATTAAATTTAGATGGAATAGGTTTTTTGCCTTGTAATCCTAGTATAGGAGGAACAGCGAAAGGGCATTTAGTATTTGAAATTGATGCATTAGGCGGAGCAATGGGGGAAGTTGCAGATAAAGCCACAATTCACCGCAGAATGCTAAACGAAGCAAAAGGTCCAGCCGTTCACTCATTACGTGTACAAGTTGACAAAGTACGTTACCACGAAATAATGAAGTCAACATTAGAAAATCAAGAAAATTTGACTATTCTACAAGCAGAAGTATCAAAAATACTTACAAAAAAAGGCAAACTTTATGGTATTGAAACAGCAATGGGGGAAAAATTCACCGCAAAGGCTGTAATTGTTTGTACCGGTGTATATCTTTGTAGTCGAACACTTACAGGTGATTATATAAGAGATAGCGGCCCAAACGGATTTACAAACGCAACAAAACTGACAAAGAGTTTAGCGAAACTAGGTTTAAAGATTTTAAGATTTAAAACTGGTACACCTATGAGAATTGATAGGCGCACAGTAAATTTTGATGCGCTAGAAGTTCAACCAGGTCAAGATAATTTACCGCCTTTTAGTAAAAATACACGTAGCGCCCCTAAAAACATAGCAAATTGCTATATGGGTTACACAAATGAGCAAACTCATGCGCTAATTAAAGAAAACTTGCGCTTTAGTCCTCTTTATCAAGGCGTAATTAAAGGCGTAGGACCAAGATATTGTCCATCAATTGAAGATAAAATTGTAAGATTTGCAGATAAATCACGTCATCAATTCTTTTTAGAACCAGAAGCAATGAGTACAAATGAAGTTTATGTACAAGGTTTATCTAGTAGTTTACCATATCATTCTCAATTAGAATTTATTCACAGTATAAAAGGGCTAGAAAATGCTCATTTAATGCGTTATGCTTATGCGATAGAATACGATTGCATAGATTCCACAGACCTTTTACCATCTCTTGAACATAAAACAATTAAAGGTTTATATTTTGCAGGACAAGTAAACGGAACGAGTGGCTACGAAGAAGCAGCAGCACAAGGTATTATTGCAGGAATTAATGCAAGTTTATATATAAAAGGCAAAAAACCATTAATTTTTAAGCGAAATGATGCTTATATCGGTGTTTTAATTGATGATTTAGTTACAAAAGGCACAAATGAGCCATACAGAATGATGACCTCACGAGCAGAATACAGATTATTATTAAGACAAGATAATGCAGATTTGCGTTTAACACGTTTAGGTTATCAAGCAGGATTAGTTACAAAAACAAATTATAACAAATTACTCAAAAAAGAACGTGAAATAGCCAGAGGAGAAGATATTTTAAACAAAATATTACCTCCAACACAAAAAATGCAAGAATTTTTGCAAAAAAACGGTGAAAACACTATAAAAAGCGGTATTATGCTTAAAACTTTATTAAAACGAAACAATATAGATATATATATATTCAATGAAGAATTTCACCTTTTTGATGATTTTACACCAGAAATACTACAACAATTAAACATTATAGCAAAATACGAAGGCTAT
>JAGART010000138.1 GCA_017622115.1 Clostridia bacterium | reverse complement strand
TGATAAAGGAATAGGTTATGATGCTTCTCAATATGCTGCATTAGAATCTAAATTAAGCAAACAACTTGGCTGGTTGTACAGAAAACGTATGATTTCAGCACGTGAATTAGGTTATTATCAAAATGCTGTAAATATAAACCCGTGCTGTACTAGCAAAAGTGATTTTAAAGCTAATCGCCGCGAAAAAGAAATCGAAAAAGCAAATCAAATGGCAAATGTATTATTTGAAGATATTCAATCAAAAATCAATCAATATGAAAAATTTTCTGATAAATTTGAACATAATCCAAATGGAGAATGGAAAGCTGACAAAGTTGAACTTGTTATAGCAAATCCACAACGTAGGATTGAAAATGGAAGAGAAGAATTCTTAAAAAATAGTGAAGGGGATAAGACTTATCCAAACGAAGTAGCTATTGAAGTAAAAGATGAGCTTTCTTTACACATTGCTTTAAAAGCAATCGAAAAATCACTTGCTGAAAGCTATAAAAGTGGAGATTTGCACTTGCCTATAAAACTTTATGGTTTAAAAGATGGACAAAGCTTTGATGTTTTATCTAATGGCGAAACTATAATCGATGATGAAGATAAGCTTGCAAAAGCTATAGAAGAAATGCAACAAGTTAATAAAAACTTCTTTGAAACTGCTAGAAAAGAACAACATCAAGAAGAAAAAGGCAAAGAAAATGGAGCTGAAACTCTTGATGAAGAAAAAGTAAAACCAGAGCAACAAGAAAGAGCGATGGCTTAATTAGTAAAAAGATGCGTTTTGCATCTTTTTTCAATTTCAAAATTTGCAATAATTATTTAATCGTGATTAGTTGCATTTTTGCGGTTATTCTAGTATAATAATATAAATCTTTAAAGGAGGCAAAAATGAATCCAGTAGCATTTGAAATTTTTGGCTTGCAAGTCCATTGGTACGGGCTTATTATCGCAAGTGGTTTACTGATTGCTATGGTTATTGCGTGTTGGCTTGCACCTTCTCGTGGCTTCAAACGTGATGACCCGTTAGAGTGGATTTTGTGGATGTTTCCTCTTGCCATTGTAGGGGCTAGATTATATTTTTTAATCGCAAATAATGGTCCTTGGGGCTGGGAAGCATTTGCTATTTGGAATGGTGGTATCGCTATTTATGGTGGTATTATCGGTGGTGCTATCGGGCTTGCTTTGTATTGTATAATTCGTAAAAAGAATTTCTTAAAATGTGCTGATATCGTTGCTCCGTGTTTGATTTTTGGGCAAGCAGTCGGTCGTTGGGGAAATTTTGTAAATCAAGAAGCATATGGTAGTTTGATTACAGACCCTAGTAAGCATTTTTTCCCTTTTGGTGTGCATATCGATAGGTCTAATTTTACAGAGTCCGCTCGACAACAATGTTTAGATGCTTTTGGTTCAATTCCAGAAGATGCGTGGTTTAATGCTACTTTCTTTTATGAAAGTATGACAAGCCTTGTTACGTGTGCTATATTAATTTGCCTTGTTAAAAAAGTTAATATCTCTGGTATTACTATGTCTGCTTATTTTGTGCTTTATGGTATTGCTAGGTTCTTTATTGAGGGTATTCGTACAGACTCTCTTATGTGGGGGGCAATGCGAGCAAGTCAAGTTGTAAGTATTCTCTTAATTGTTGCTGGACTTGCAATAGGTACATATTTAATAATTAAGCATTTCAAAAATAAAAATAAAATCGATAATGACATTATCATAATAGGAGCAAATAATGGAAAACTTCAAGAGAGAGAATAACGGATATTCAACACGTGAAGTGGACGATTTTTTGCAAAGAATGCGTAATGAGTATCACGAAAAATTACGTAAACAAAACGAAAAAATGTATGCAATGAATCAAGAAATGAATGACTTGAAATATAGTTTGGAAGTTTATAAGGAAAAAGAAAAACAAATTTCAAAAGCATTGATTAAAGCGGTTCAAAAAGCAGATGAAATAACTACTTCTGCTCGTACTGTTTACGATTTGGAAATTAAACGTGTACAACTCCTTTATAAAAAATGGGAAAATGTACTCAACGAGTTACGTTCAAAATTTGCAGGACTTCTTTCTGGTGAGGAATTAGATAATCTTGTAGGTGATTTTCAATATGCACTTACTGTTACTCTTAATTCTCAACTTAATGAAAAAGGTGAACGTGTTTATTCAAAATCAGTTTTAGAACGTATGCAACATCGTTCGCCAAGTATTTCTAATGGTCGCATAGACCCAAGTATTACTTTAAAAGAAAATGAAATCAAAGTTTATTACGATAGCGAGGGAAATCGTTTAGAGTCAATTACTCGCCAACGTTTAAATGATGATGAAGTTACTTTGGCAGAAAAATTCTTAAATGGTGAAAATATCGAAATGCCTAAAAGTTATGGTGATATCGGGCCACAAACTTTGCAAATTCCACCACTAGAATTTACTCAAGCACTTCAAGAGCAAAAGGGCGGATTTAATATCAATGATGCGCTTCATCCACAAGAATCTTTAAAGGAAATTTTAAAGGCTTTTGATATTGAATATGATGATATTTGATAAAACTCACTTATTATCAAATGTTTAACTATTATTAAACTATATAAATAAAAGACACTTTTTTGTGTCTTTTATTGTTTTTACGAGAATATTTCGACTTTTCAATTAAATTAGCAAAAGTACTAAAATTTGTTTGTGTTTTATGTGTAAAATAAGTATAATTATAAAAAATAAAAAAGGTGGGAGTTATGAAAGTAAAAAGAAAAGACATATCCCCAAATTTGGCTAACC
>JAGART010000013.1 GCA_017622115.1 Clostridia bacterium | reverse complement strand
GCACAATCCACAGCAGGCATAGCCCCTCTTAAATATCTGCTATATTGATTTGAAGATATTCCACTTTCTTTTTCTAACTTTCGTAAAGATAAACCTTTTTCATTAACCAAATCTCTTAAAATATCTACAAAATTATCCATAAATCACCTTGTTATTAATTATTGCAAAAAATATATAAAAAATCAATTAAAAAGACACTTAAATAAGTGCCTTTTTATATATAAAAATATGACTAAATCTATCTTTTGTAAAAAATTCTTCTTTTGTAAAGAAAATATAAATTAGATATCCATACCTGCAGGAGCCATACCTCCGCCACTTGCTGGGGCTTCTGGCTCATTTGCTATAATGCATTCAGTAGTTAAAAGAGTACTACTTGCACTAGCAGCATTTTGCAATGCAGAACGGGTTACTTTTGTTGGGTCTATAATACCTGCTTCTATCATATCTACATATTTATCATTTAAAGCATCATAACCAAAGTTTTGAGTATCGTTAGATAAAATTTTATCTACAACCACACCGCCATCAATACCTGCATTTGTGGCAATTTGTCTAACTGGGGCTTGCAAACTTGCTAAAATAATGCGAGCACCAACTTTTTCATCACCTTCTAATTTATCCACCAACTTTTGAACTGCTGGTAAAGCACGCAATAGGGCAACACCACCACCGCAAACAATACCTTCTTCAACAGCAGCACGTGTTGCAGCAAGAGCATCATCAATACGAAGTTTCTTTTCTTTCATTTCGATTTCTGTTGCACTACCCACTTTAATTACAGCGACACCACCAGCGAGTTTTGCAAGACGTTCTTGCAATTTTTCACGGTCATAATCGCTTGTGCAAGTTTCGATTTGTGCTTTGATAGCAGAAACTCTATCTTCGATTTCTTTTTTAGAACCAGCACCCTCTACGATAGTTGTATCATCTTTTGTAACAACAACGCTGTGAGCACGACCTAAATCTTCCATAGTTACACTATTTAATGAACGTCCTAATTCATCACTAATAACATTTGCACCTGTAAGTGTGGCAATGTCTTGAATTAACGCTTTTCTGCGGTCGCCAAAACCTGGGGCTTTAACAGCAACACAAGTAAATGTACCACGAATTTTGTTGATTAAAAGAGTTGTAAGGGCTTCGCCTTCCACCTCATCAGCAATAATAAGCATTTTTAAACCTGCTTTAACTACTTGCTCTAAAATTGGCAAAATTTCTTGTGTATTGCTGATTTTTTTGTCTGTAATTAAAATAACTGGATTGTCTAATACGGCTTCCATTTTTTCCATATTAGTACTCATATAACTACTAGCATAACCACGGTCAAACTGCATACCTTTAACGACTTCAAGTGTGGTGTCCATAGTTTTAGATTCTTCAACAGTAATCACACCATCTTTGCCCACAGTTTTCATAGCCTTGCCTATGAGTTTTCCCACTTCTTCGTCCCCAGCAGAAATACTAGCAACTTGCTCGATTGATTTTTCATCTTCAATAGGCTTACTTTGCTTTTTAAGTTCATTCACAACAACATCAACCGCTTTTGCAATACCCTTTTTAAGCACAATCGGATTTGCACCTGCCGCAAAGTTTTTCATTCCCTCACGAATAATTGCTTGTGCCAAAACAGCAGCAGTTGTAGTACCATCACCCGCTACATCATTAGTCTTTAT
>JAGART010000012.1 GCA_017622115.1 Clostridia bacterium | reverse complement strand
TCGGCTAAACTTTCAAAATCATCTGCTATATAATATGCAACACCACCCTTTGTACTTGCAACTGCTATTCCCTCTACACTTGCTCCAAAGACTGCTGTATATGTTTCGTTAGCTGTAACTACTTGGTTTAATGGATTTTGTAAAATTTGTGCCCCATCGCTTGCCCGAAGCCAATACAAAAATGCTTTGCCCACGTTTGGACCAGCTAAAATAGAAAGTGTTTCTCCATAGTTATATGTGCCACCTGTACTAGATACTACACCTCCCTCACCTGCTTGGATTGTGATTGTGTATGGGTTGATTTTCCAGACTGCATAGAGGGTTACAGTTGCTCCGCTTGTGGTGGTTAGGTTAGATATACTTTGTCCGTTTGTGTATGTGGCTGTCGTGGCGGAGTTACTTGTACTCCACCCTAAAAATGAATAGCCCGTTCGTGAGTATGCATTGCTAGTTAAATTTTTAGCTGTGCCGTACGTGTGTGTGGAGTTGGACATACTTCCGTTCGTTGCGTTGTTGCCATTGTAACTTACATAATATGTTATTCCTGTCCATTTTGCATAAAGGGTTGTTGGGTATCCAGTTTCTGGAAAAGTTGTTACGCTTGTTCCACTTGCGTTATAGTATTGTGTGCCACCGCCGTTCGTACTTGTATAGTACCCACCAAATGTATAACCTGTACGTGTTGGGATTGTAATAGTTGGCATTGCTTCACCAAATAGAGCATCTATGCTCTCGCTTCCACCACTACCGCCTTGTTTATCTAGAGTTACTGGGATTGAGCCATAGGTTGCAATTTTAGAAAGATTTAAATGAAATGCAATACGCACAACAGAAGAAGTGTACACAGCAGTGTTAGAGTAATCACCCCCAGATGCAAGAAGATAATATGCATGAGTCGTACCCAAGCAGTGAGACGTGCGTAACCACGCAGAACTCTGTGAGTTACTTCTCTCCGCTACTGATAAATCCCACATCCCTGTTATGGAACTACTATAGCCAGTCTCAGTGAGACTAGGTAACCATAGAAAGTCTTCTTTCCACGCATCAGAATAGGTCTTATCTGCGTAATTGTCTTTTGCACTATAAAAACCTTCGTCTGAGATGTTTTTAGACCAACTTTCGTTACTACAATTATAATCCCAACCTAAAACTGTCTTTGTACTTTGTCCGCTCTCTTGCCAAGATACGTATTTTGGTTGTACAACTATATCGTTTAAAACACCTCCAGAGAGGAATGCTGCATATTCAAAATTAGACACTGCTGAATAAGTACTTGAAACACTAGTTGGGTTAATTGAGTTTGAGGTTATTTTAATATAACTACCACCATTGTTAATTTTTGCACGTATATAACTTGTTCCATACATTGCTGTTGGGTAGCCACTATCTTTATCTACACCATAATAGTTTAAGTTGTTACCAAACGTACTAGTTGGCAAAGTCTGGTCTCCTGTAAGCCATAGGGTTGCTATTACATCATTTTGTCCATCACCATTTGTGTCTAGTCCGTTGGCTTTTGACAAATATGTAACTAACCAAGTGTAACCGCCCAAAGTTATTACTATACTTTTATCCGCTTGATTACCACCACTAGAATAACCTCTCAAAGTACCAGCATCTATTGCACTTGAACCAATATTACTACTAATTGTGTTTATTGTACCAGTACTACTGTTTGAGAGTAGTTTCATTAAAGTTCCTATGTTAGTATTATTATATTTACCTGTACTACTATTATACAACTCACCTACTGTAACCGCATTTGCTGATACTGTGTAACTCGAATTAAAAGAATTTGTTTTAGGTATGTAAAAAATATTCCACAAAACGCCCGCAATTAGTGCTATACTTATAATGCCAGCCAGCACAAATGACAAAATATACTTTTTTGCTAACATAAATACCCCTATTTCTTGCTTTCATAATTCAATATTGCCCTATTTAAATTAAATTGTGAATTCGTTTGTTGTTTTATGCTAAATTTTTATGAATTATATCGATATTTTAACTTTTATAATCTATATTGTCAATCAAAATATGAATATATTATGAAAATTAGTGTTAAAAATTGTAAAAAATTTGCCTTAATTATCAATTTAATTTATAATGTACGAAAAGGAGTCGTAAATGCGTTTAAAAGAACTACGTAAGGCAAAAAAATTAACACAGGCGGAAGTTGCAAATTATGTGGGGATTACACAAAGTACATATTCATATTGGGAATCTGGCAAAGTAAAAATTGATAATTTTAGTATAAAGAAATTAGCTGAATTGTTTGAAGTATCAATAGATTATCTTTTGGAAGTTGAAATTAAGACACCAACAACAGAAAAGCAACCTAACTGCATTTCGATTTTTGACAATACTGGTACAAGGCTTGATTATGAATTATCAGCAGAAAATACAAGACTAGTTACACAATTAATAGAACAAATATCTAAAAAAGCATAAATGCAAAAAGAACACTTTTTATAAGTGTTCTTTTTATTTAAGATTGAACATAATTTACATTAATAGCACCAGATACACTAATTAAAGATAAGTTATTTTCTGTACCTGTGTAACCACCGATTTTAACACCTGATTTATAACGTTCATCAGTTAAGCTATTGTTTGAATCATATTCTTCTAAATTAGATAATTTAATATTTACTTTATTTGCTGTTTGCCATTCTTTAAACAAGAATTTATGATTTGCATTTGTAAATTTAACATCAATTACACCAGTTTGTGTAATAAATTTATTTTCACCCAAAAGATTTACATAAGTAGCACTTACACGGGCTTTACCTTTATTAAGTGTAGTTAATTTTACAGAACCATTTACATCATTTAAAATTACTTCGCTGTCGTTACTCTCAATTACGAAATTTACAAGTTCATCAGTAGCATTTGTGAGGTTGATTTTACCACTAACTGATTTTATATTTACATCACAATAAACATTTTGTACTTTGATTTCGCCATTTCGTGTTTCAAGTTTTGAAGTTGTTGTACCTTTTAGTTCTTCAATATTAATAGAACCATTTCCATTTGTGATTTGAGCAGTTACACCACCTAATGCTTTTTTAACTTCGAGAGAACCTTCACTATTTGTGAAGCTTGTCATTCCACCTACTTCGTTTAAAATAAGTTTACAAGTTTTTGCATTAACTAACACGCTATTATTAACTTTGTTACCTTTAACATAACCACCATCAGCAGTAATAAGTAAATCACCATAAATATCATCAAAATAGATACCGCTATTAAACATTTTGTTAATAACTAAACTATTTTCACTCAAATCAGAACCGATACTTAAAAATTCCGCATTACCATAACCACTTTTAATATCAAGGTTTACATCACAAGTTAAATCTGTTGAAACTTTAACTTCGCCAGATTCTTTTTCTACAACTAAATTGTCAATAACATTTACATCACGAATTTTAACTAAACCATTAGTACTTTTAATAGCTAAATCTTTTATATTTAAAGTAGTACTTCTATCTGTTACGCTTTCACCGACAGTAACAATACCGCTATTTGTTTTAATCTCTAATTTTTTACCAGCCAAAACATTTGCACCTACTCTAACATCAACTACTGCATCAGATTTACTAATTAGTCCAGTAGGTTCTGTCATATATACGTACATATAAGTTCCTTCTGCACGTTCTTCAAACTTATAGCCAGAAAATTCTGCTGTACTAACAGGGTTTGTTGCAAAACCACGATAGCTTCTTGAAACCCAAATATCAAAACCTTTTTCTGTATAATCAACATCAGTTGAAATATTTACATTCCAACCATCTGTTTCGATTAAAACAGTATCAACAGAAGCCCATTTAGAGGCAAGTCCATTTTCTGTGTCTGTTATATCATAATAATATGCGGTTTTTTGACTATCACCAGAAACGTAATGAATGCCAAAAAGTGAAAAACTTGGGAAAAGAACCATAGCACCCATAGCGATAAATACGCCAGCAACAGCAATTAAAGCCAACACAATAATAATTTTTAATATATTAACTAAAAAATTCATTATTCTCCCCTTTTATCTTTTGATTTATTTTAAGACAGCCTTAATTCTACGCACGCCACTACTACTACTTTCTTCTTTTAAGATTTTGAATGTACCTAATTCACCTGTTCTATTTGCGTGTGGTCCACCACAAATTTCTTTACTAAAATCACCCATTGTGTAAACAGTAACTTTGTCGCCATATTTACTATCAAAAATACCTATAGCACCACTTGCTTTTGCTTGTTCAACAGTCATTTCCTCACAAGTAATAGGTAAATCTCTTGCAATTGCATCATTAACTAAATTTTCTACTTGACTAATTTCTTCTGGTGAAAGTTTGTGGTCGCATACAAAGTCAAAACGAAGTCGTTCTGGAGTAATATTACTACCACGTTGTTCAACATAATCGCCTACAACTTTACGCAAACTTGCAAGCATTAAGTGAGTTGCAGAGTGTAATTTTCTTAATATTTCTTTTTCTTGTTCACTATTTGCTTCTGCCACACCACCTTTAAACATAGCACCAGAATTATCTCTTGATTTTTGTTGGTGTTGAGCATAGTTTTCTGCAAAACCATCTTTATCAACTTTTAAGCCTCTTTCAGTAGCCAAATCAACTGTTAAGTCTAATGGGAAACCGAAAGTGTCAAAAAGT
>JAGART010000011.1 GCA_017622115.1 Clostridia bacterium | reverse complement strand
TTATTTTTACTATATCTTTCCTTTAAATTTTTAGGCATAATTAAATTTTTGTTATGAGGCTCAAACAATCGTTTGGGTTTTTTTGTTGGTCTTCTTAAATAAATAGGTTTATTATCATTAGGGTCAGGATTAGGAAAAATTTTTTCATATTCTTTTTTATAAGTATGAGTTGCTTCTCTATTAACATAACCTGATTCTAATTGTTTAGTTTTTTTATTCAAAGCCAAAGCTTCATCTATAACAAGAGTGGTTCTTTTCTTGTCAATTTTTAATCTTGCCCAGAAAGGAAAATCATTTGGAAAATTATCTTTCCTTGCCAAACTTCAACTCCTTTTATAATGTTCTACTTTTTGTCTTACGCTTATAAGACTTGTGTTTTGCTCGAAAGGCTCTATTGCTATCTTTTTGGTGTTGTAAATAGCCAGCACGAAATGCTAATTGCTCTTTTGTCAAAACTTTTGTACGCCCAGTCTTTTTATCAATCTTACGCTTCCCAGCGTTAGTGATAGCACGTTTGTGTTTTAGTTCAAAAGCATATTTTAAACCTTTCTCGCTAGGGTTTAATAGCACAGAACCCGTATCAGTAACAAATGCCAATAAAATTTCCCCCTTTTAAATAAAATCGTGCAGTGAATCAAATCACTACACGAATAAAATAAAAGCCCTATAAATCAGTCAACTGCAATAATCTGATTCAACTGTCATACAGATTATATAAAAACAATTATATTTAAAATTTTTACCTTTTTTATGTTGACAACACCCGCATTTTATGCTATAATTACAAAACTATTATATCCGTATGGTAAGTGCGATTGGGTGGGATTATTTTGAAAGTTTTGGGAATCCAGACAAAAATTTAATAAAAAAGGGCTAATTTTGCCCTGATTATGAGTGCTTAAAGTAAAGCATATTTTTTTGTTGTCTTAACAATTCTTCAAAATTTTATATACCTAATTTGTTGCTTTTTGTATGCTTATAATATCCAATATAGCACAAAAGTATTCTACTTGGCAACTTTTTTGTACAAAAAAATAACACAAAACAAGGAGATAAGAACCAATGCCAGCAAAAAATGAAGCAAAAAAATCATCTATTAAAAAAGTTATGTGTGGTAAGACAGAACGTGTGTCTTTTGCTCGTGTAGAAGAGCCGTTAGAATTGCCTTATTTAGTGGCTATTCAAAAAGAAACTTATAAAGAATTTTTGGAAAAGGGAATTGGTGAAACTATCGCTGAATTTTCTCCTATTGAGGATTTTAGCGGAAAAGTAGAGTTGCACTTCTTGGATTACAGCATTGATTATTCTGCTGTAAAGTATCCTATTAACGAATGTCGTCGTTGTGCCCTTACTTATAGTGCACCTATTAGAGTAAATGCTCGTTTGATTAACAAAGAAACAGGTGAAGCCATTGACCAAAACGTTATGTTAGGTGAAGTGCCTTTGATGACTGATGATGGTTCATTCTTGATTAGTGGTGTTGACCGTGTAATCGTTAGTCAAATCGTTCGTAGTCCAGGCGTTTATTTTGATTCAGTAGATGATAAAAATACAGGTAAAACTACTTTTACAGCAGGTCTTAACCCTACAAGAGGTATGTGGCTCGAATTTGAGCAAACTCAAAAAGATACTATTCGTGTAATTATGGATAGAACTGTAAAAGTTTCTGCTGGTGTTTTGCTTAAAGGTTTGGGATTAGGTAATGAAGCAGAAATTGCCAAACTTTTTGGTAACCACCCATTAATTTTAAACACTTTGCAACAAGAAATTCAAAAGACAGAAGAAGATGCTTTAATCGAACTTTCTAAAAAATTGAAACCTAGTGAATTGCCAAGTGCGGAAACAATCAAAACTTTCATTTTTAACACTTTCTTTACAAATCTTCGTTATGATTTGGCAAAAGTTGGTCGTTATAAATTTAATAAAAAACTTAACCTTTGCAATCGTTTGACAGGTTTAACTCTCGGACAAGAACTTACTTTGTCTGATGGTACTGTATTGCCAGAAGGTACTGAAATCACACAAGAACAAGCAAATAGAATTCAAAACTCTGGTATAAACGAAGTTTACGTATTGCTCGAAAATGGCAAAAAGCACTTTATGCGTGGTAACAATCGTGTTGCTCTTGATGCTTTAATCAAATGTGAACCTCGTGATTACGGTATTTATGAATTAATCAATTACCCTACTTACCTTGAACTTACTAAATCAGCAAAAACAAAAGAAGCAAAACTTGAAATCGTAAAAGAAAATCAAGAAGCATTGATTAACCGTCATATCGTTATTGATGATATTTTGGCTTCAATTAGTTACTTGCTTGATTTGGTAGAGGGTATCGGTAATACTGATGTTATCGACCACTTGGCAAACCGTCGTGTAAGTAGTGTTGGTGAATTGATGAATATTGCTATGCACTCTGGTATGGCAAGAATGGCTACTTTGGCTCGTGAAAGTATGCAAGGTCAAGACTTAACACAAGCAAGTCCATCAACAATTATTAATGCACGTCACGTAAATAAAGCCTTTATGGACTTTATGAAAACAAGTCCTTTGTCTCAAAGTATGGACCAAGTAAACCCATTGAGTGAGTTGACACAAAAACGTAAAGTTTCTGCTGTTGGTCCTCGTGGTGTACGTAAAGAACGTGCCGGTGCGGAAGTTCGTGATATTCACTATACTCACTATGGTAGAATTTGTGCGATTGAAACACCAGAAGGTCAATCAATCGGTTTGATTAACTCTTTGGCAACTTATGCAAAAGTAAACGAATACGGTTTCCTTGAAACTCCATACAAAAAGGTAAACAAAGAAACTGGTGTTGTTACTGATGAAGTTGTTTATCTTATGGCTGATGTGGAAGAAAAATGCAAGATTGCACAGGCTGTTGAGCCTCTTGATGAAGATGGTCGTTTTGTAAACAAAACAGTAATTTGTCGTTATAAAGATAGAATTATTGAAATCCCTCGTGAAGATGTTGACTATGTTGACGTTTCACCTCGTCAAATGATTTCTGTTGCTACTGCTTGTATTCCTTTCCTTGAAAATGACGACTCTGCTCGTGCTTTGTTGGGTAGTAACATGCAACGTCAGGCTGTTCCGTTAATTAGAACAGAAGCACCGATTGTTGGTACTGGTTTTGAATATCGTGCAGCAAGAGATAGTGGTGCGTTAGTGCTTTCTGATGTTGATGGTGTTGTTAAGTATATGGATTCTGCCGAAATCGACATTATGGATGATGAAGGTAATATTCACAAAAAGAAATTAACTAAATTTACTAAAACAACAAAAGATACTTGTCTTAACCAAAAACCTATTGTAAAAGAGGGCGAAAGAGTTAAGAAAGGTGAAGTAATCGCTGATGGTTTATCAACAAATAATGGTGAGTTGGCTCTTGGTCGTAACGTACTTGTTGCGTTTATGAACTGGGAAGGTTACAACTACGAAGATGCGATTTTGATTAACGAACGTCTTGTAAAAGAAGATGTTTATACTTCAATCACTTTAAAAGTTGAAGATGTTAAATGTCGTGCTACTAAATTAGGTAACGAAGAAATTACTCGTGATATCCCTAATTTAAGTGAAGATGCACTTAAAAACTTGGACGAAAATGGTATTATTCGTGTTGGTGCAGAAGTTCGCCCAGGTGATATTTTGGTAGGTAAAGTTACTCCAAAAGGTGAAACAGAACTTACCCCAGAAGAACGTTTATTACGTGCAATCTTTGGTGAAAAATCTCGTGAAGTAAGAGATACAAGTTTGCGTGTGCCTCACGGTCGTGGTGGTGTCGTTGTAGATGTTCAAGTATTTAGTAGAGCAAACAAAGATGAACTTGAAGCAGGTGTAAATATGCTTGTTAAAGTTTATATCGCTCAAAAGAGAAAATTGTCTATCGGTGACAAAATGTCAGGTCGTCACGGTAACAAAGGTATCGTTTCAAGAATTTTACCTAGTGAAGATATGCCATTTATGGCAAATGGTCAACCAGTTGATGTTGTGTTAAACCCTCTTGGTGTTCCAAGTCGTATGAACATTGGTCAGTTGTTGGAAGTTCACTTGGGTCGTGTTGCAAAAGTATTAGGTTGGAAAGTTGCTACTCCTGTATTTGATGGTGCAACAGAACAACAAATTAGCGAACTTTATCGTGAAAATGGTCTTGATGATGATGCTAAAATGGTTCTTTATGATGGTCGTACTGGTGAGGCATTTGACCACAGAGTAACTGTTGGTTATATGTATATGCTTAAACTTACTCATATGGTTGATAACAAAATGCACGCTCGTAGTATTGGTCCTTACGCTTTGGTTACTGCTCAACCTTTGGGTGGTCAAGCAATGTTCGGTGGTCAACGTTTCTCTGAAATGGACGTTTGGGCATTAGAAGGTTATGGTGCTGCAAACTTGCTTCAAGAAATGCTTACTATCAAATCAGATGATATTGCTGGTAGAAATAATGTTTATGAATCTATTGTAAAAGGTCAACCTATTTCTGAACCGGGCATTCCAGAATCATTTAAGGTTTTGGTAAAAGAATTGCAATCTCTTGGTATGGATATTAAGATTTTAACAGAAGATGAACGTGAAATTGAATTGAGTGATTTGACAAATGATGAAGTTGAATTGTCTGTAATTAATAAAAATCACTTGCAAGACCAAAAAGAAATCGAGCTCAACTTTGATGATATTGAAGGCGAGTCTAGTGATATTATTAGCGAAAGCGAATTTAATCAAATGGAAAATGATGAAGATGCGTTCAACGCAGGTAACCTGTTTGATGATGATTTTGATGAATAGGAGTGTAGTGAGTTATGTTTGAATTAAAAAATTTTGACTCAATTAAGATTGGTATTGCTTCTCCAGAAAAAATTAGAGAGTGGTCTCACGGTGAAGTAACCAAACCTGAAACAATCAACTATCGTACTTTAAAGCCTGAAATTAATGGTCTTTTTTGTGAACGCATTTTTGGACCTAAAAAAGACTTTGAATGTCACTGTGGTAAATATAAACGTGTAAGATATAAAGGACACCATTGTGAAAAATGTGGTGTTGAAATTACACGCAGTAAAGTTCGTAGAGAACGTATGGGACATATCGAACTTGCTACTCCTGTAAGCCACATTTGGTTTGTTAGAGGTGGTAGTAGTAAAGTTGGTAGTATTCTTGATATGACTTCTAAAAATTTAGAGCAAGTGCTTTACTATGCGAGTTATATCGTTCTTGACCCAGGTAAAACTAATTTCGAAAAGAAACAAGTTATTACTGATAAAGAGTATCGTGATGCTATCGAAGAATTTGGTGAAGGCTCTTTCCGTGCTGGAATGGGTGGTGAGGCCATTAGAGAATTGCTTTCTGAAATCAATTTGGAAAAAGAAAGTAAAGAATTAAAAGAAATTGTTGCTACTTCAAAAGGTGCAAAAAAGTTAAAGGCTATCAAAAAACTTGAAACTATTGAGGCTTTCTTAAAGAGTGGAAACAACCCTCGTTGGATGATTTTAGATGTTTTACCTGTGCTTCCGCCAGAATTACGTCCTATGATTCAACTTGAAGGTGGTAGATTTGCTGCCAGCGATTTAAACGACTTGTATCGTAGAGTTATCAACAGAAACAATCGTTTGAAAAAATTAATTGACTTGGCTGCTCCAGATGTTATTATTCGTAACGAAAAACGTATGCTTCAAGAAGCTGTGGATGCGTTAATTGATAATGGTAAACGTGGTAAACCAGTACTTGGTGCAAAACAACGTGAACTTAAATCTTTAACTGCTATGATTAGAGGTAAACAAGGTCGTTTCCGTCAAAACTTGTTGGGTAAACGTGTTGACTACTCTGGTCGTTCTGTTATCGTTGTAGGTCCAGAATTAAAGTTGTATCAATGTGGTGTGCCAAAAGAAATGGCTTTGGAGTTGTTTAAGCCATTTGTAATGCGTAAACTTGTAGAACTTAACTTTACTCAAAATGTTAAGAGTGCAAAACGTATGGTTGAACGTGAACGTCCAGAAGTTTGGGATATTTTGGAAGATGTTATTAAAGACCACCCAGTTATCCTTGACCGTGCGCCAACATTGCACAGACTTTCACTTCAAGCATTTGAGCCTGTTTTGGTAGAGGGTCGTGCTATTAAGTTGCACCCATTAGTTTGTGTTGGTTATAACGCTGACTTTGACGGTGATACAATGGCTATTCACGTTCCGCTTTCAATCGAAGCAAGAACAGAAGCTCGTATGTTGATGCTTGCTAGTAACAACATTCTTAAACCAGCGACAGGTACTCCTGTTGTTGACCCACAACAAGATATTATTCTTGGTATTTACTATATGACTGTTGAAAACCCAGAACAAAAAGGTGCTGGTTCAATGTTCATTAGTGAAGATGAGGCTATTATGGCTCACGCAAACGGATATGTGCACGTTGAAGCACCTATTCAAGTTCGCCGTAGTGTTACAGTAAATGGACAAACTGTTACTGGTAGAGTTCAAACTACTGTTGGTAGAATTTTATTTAACCGTTGTATTCCTCAATGTATCGGTATTGTAAAACGTGAAAAACCAGAAGATTACCTTGAATACGAAGTAAACTATACTGTTACAAAAGGTAAAATGGCTGATATCGTTGCTCAAACTTACTTTGCATTAGGTACAACTGAAACAGCTAGAATGCTTGATAAAGTTAAAGCATTTGGTTACAAATACTCAACATTAGGTGCTATTACTGTTAATATTTACGATATGCTTATTCCTGATGATAAGACTAAAACTATTGAAGAATATCAGGCTATGGCTCAACAAAATGAAAAACTTTATATTCGTGGTTTAATTACTCGTGATGAAAAAGTTAATAAAAATATTGAACTTTGGAACGAGGCTACTGAAAAGATTAAAGTTAGCGTTATTTCAAACTTCGACAAGTTCAACTGTATGAAGATGATTGTTGACTCAAAAGCCCGTGGTAATGATGACCACTTTAAACAGTTGAGTGGTATCCGTGGTATTATGGCTAGTACATCAGGTAGTAAGATTGATATTCCTATTCTTTCTTGTTTCCGTGATGGTTTAAGCCCATTGGAATACTTCATTTCTGCACGTGGTGGTCGTAAAGGTCTTGCCGATACAGCGCTCCACACAGCAGATGCTGGTTACCTTACACGTAGACTTGTTGATATTGCTCACGGTGTTGTTATTACAGAAGATGACTGTTTTGCTTCACTTGGCGAATCACCAAAGGGTATTACTGTTACTGACTTAAAGAATGGTGACCACGTAATCGAAACTTTGGAAGGTAGAATTAAAGGTCGTGTTACAGTAGAACCTGTAATTAATCCAAATACTGGTGAAGTTATTATTCCTGCAAATGAAATGATAACACCAGAAATAGCAAAAGAAATCGTTGCTGCTGGTATTACATCTGTTACAATTAGAACATTGTTGACTTGTAAATGTAAGCACGGTGTTTGTGCTAAATGTTATGGTCGTGATATGGTTAGTACTGGTATGGTAGAAGTTGGTGAAGCAGTAGGTATTATCGCTGCTCAATCAATCGGTGAACCAGGTACACAGTTAACTATGAGAACGTTCCACACTGGTGGTGTTGCGTCAGCAAAAGATATGACACAAGGTCTTCCTCGTGTAGAAGAATTGTTTGAAGCACGCAGACCAAATGATGCTGCTATGGTTAGTGAAGTAGGCGGTAAAGTTCACATTCTCGAAATTAACAATCGTAAGTGTGTTCAAGTTCACACACCAAATGGTGATGTAGAATACTTGCTTCCAGCAAAGAGCCATATCGCTGTATCAGAAGGTCAAGTTATTGAGTCAGGTACACCTTTGACTTTAGGTAGCCTTTTCCCACAAGATATTTTACGTACTCGTGGTGTTAAAGATGCTCAAGAGTATCTTTTAAAAGAAGTTTTGGCTGTTTATAAATCTCAAAGCGTTAACCTTGATTCTAAACATATAGAAATCATTA
>JAGART010000137.1 GCA_017622115.1 Clostridia bacterium | reverse complement strand
AGTGCGGGCATTTTGATTCGTTTTAAAACAACCAGGTTTGGACGTTCTACCACGCCACGATTCACGAATCCCACTTTTGCAAGATTTGCATTGATATTTCTTGCCATTTTTGCCTTAATTCCTTCATCATTAAAGACTAATGTTTCTACACCCTTTGTTGTATTTGGCGTAATATAGGCATTTCGATGTATGGAAACAAAAAAATCAGCACAGCCACTGATTTAGGATTTATAACTGATGATATTATAAAAAGAATGGCGGATAGTAGTTTAGTTATTTTAGAGGCAAATCACGATATAACAAGACTTATGCAAAATCCACATTATCCCCTATTGCTGAAAAAGAGAATTTTATCAAAACTTGGACACTTAAATAATCAAGACACTGCTAATTCCGTTTTAAAAATGTTAGGTTATGGCATACGTGGTGTAATCGCTGCACATTTAAGCGAAGAAAATAATACTCCCCAACTTGTACTACAAGCATTAACCGAAACAGTTGCAAAAAATGGTGGAGATTTAGCAAAGGAAATTCACGTAGATATAGCAAAGCAACACCAAATAGGAAATATTTATCGTATTAAAAGTTGAGAAATTCAACTTTTATTTTTTTATTAAATTTAGTGCATAAAACATTTCTCTTTGCACAAATTAACTTTGATTAATAAACAAGGAGAACATTATGGCTAAAAAAGAACAACCATTAGAAAAAGAAACTAAAACTAAAAAATCTAATACAAAATTAAATAGTAGTAAAGTACAACAAACAGAAACAGCGCAAGCACAAGCAAAAGTAAAGCAACCTCTTATAAGCACAAAACGCAAAATAGGAATAGCCATCTACTTTACATTTTTGGCAACTCTTGCACTAGTAATGGGGGCTCAAATTTTGCTTGTAGATGTCTTTGATAGTCCTGAAATGTCATCAAACGGAACACTTAATACTCAACAACAAACTACAACTGAAATTGAACAATCACAAAACAACAATCCAGTTTCACCTTCAGTTGATTTAACCGATACAACAAATCAATCTAATAATACTTCTAATCTAATAAATAACAATGAAAACACGCTTAACAATCAAAATTTAAACAATTCTATTGCACAACAAGCCCCTAATGAATATACAAATCCAGAAATAACTACTCCTATTGAAAATGCAGACAATAACAATTCATTAGACAATGATTGTAGTGATGGAAATTGTATAATTGAACCTAATTGCGAAAACGGAAATTGTGATAATGGAATAATTTGTGAAAATGGTGTATGTACCCCTATTCAAAACAACAATTATACTAATCAAAACAACACTAATTTAAATATTTGCCCAAATTGCGAATAACAACAAAAAACTACGGATTTTAGACCGTAGTTTTTATTTTTAATTAAAAGTTTACATATTTTAATGTTGGTTCAACACCGTCTGCTAAATTCCAAATACTTGTACTAAAACCAGTTGAGCCACGGTTAGTAAATGTTTTTGCTAATTTACAATTTGCATCACTTGTTCTACCATCGTTATCAGCACCATAACCTTTATTTAAGAAGAAGTAATGATATTGACGTTCGATAGAATTAATTTTGCCTTTTTCTGCTTCAACAGAGTCGTGTGTATTGTAAATACAATTTTCTACATAACCAGCCAATTTCTTTTGACCTGTAAGCCAACTTGTAGTTTGACGAATTGTACTTGATGTTTCCCAGTATGCTTTACCACTTGAAATATCAAATGTAGCACTAGAATAACAATACTTAATCTTACCACAGTTAGAACCACTCTTGTAAGGTAATTCGGCAGTATAACCACCCATTACTTTACCAGATAAAGCACAAGTGTTGTAACAATTACTTACTGTACCAAGTTCAGTAATACCAGTGAAACCACCAACTTTATGTCCACTTACAGAACCAGTTGCATAACTTTGAGTAATAAATTCTGCATTTGCAAGGCTTGTTTCAACATTAACTAATGAACTAGTTACTTTATACACACCAGCAATACCACCAGCATAGTAACCACCACTAATACTTTCATCTGTACCACAACGTTCTATCATAGCATAGTTTGCACCAGCAATACCACCAGAAGAAACATTGAAAGTTGTGTTATTCAATTTACCAGTTGCATTTGCTGCAATTACTTTACCTTTAAAGTAAGAATCTGCAATTTCAAATTCGTTTACACCAGCAACACCACCAACATATACAGCAGGTGAAGTATTTCTACTTACATCAATAGTTGTAATGTATTGAGTATCTTCTTTACCATTTACGCCACTTGTTAAGATTTTACCTAAATTCCAACCAACAAGTCCACCAACTTTAATTTTAGCATCAGCAGAACTATTGATTACAGAAATATTTACGTTTGATGTTGTATTGTTCATTAATGCATCAGTTGATAATTGACCAACTACACCACCAACAACAATATTTGAAGTTTTGTTTTCTACATTAATTGTATTGTAGCCACCTTCATCAACACCGATAACACTAATACTTGAACCTTCGATATTGTTAAAGCCTTTTGCCATACTTAAACCAGCGACAGCACCTACATAGTGGTTTTCTGTGTTTTCTGCTGTCAAGTTAATTTTTACACCTTTGATAGTTAAACCATTAACTTCTGCTTCTTTACCTAATACACCAAAGAAGCCATAGTAAGAAGTGTTTGCAATATCGTTAATAATTAAGTTTCTAATTTCAATACCTTGTTGAACATAGAATTTACCATTAAATGGATTTTCTAAATCACCAACAGGTGTCCAAGCCTCTGTCAAAATAACATCTCTATTGATAAGATAGTTACCATTGTAAAGACCATCATCATTTAAGTCTGCTTCAAACATACCTAACAATGCTGCTTGGTCGATTGGAGCATCTGGGTCAACAGGTTCTTCTGGTTGTTCTGGGTCTATTGGAGTTGGAGGAGTAATAAACTCATCACCATTGTAAATTGCATCAGACACAGGAGAAGCATTATTTCTAATAAAAGGATAATTATTATTAGTGTCTGCATCAATATTCCAAATTACATTAAAGTTCCAACCTGTGTATTTACCATCAGCACTATAAGAGATGAATGCTAAATCAGCATTAAAATCTGCACCTTCTGCGTTTAATTCATTAATCAATTCAATAGTTGGAGCAGTCATCAAAGCACTTTGAAGCACGCCATTTGCGATATATTGAGTTGCATTAGTTTCAATACCACCAACACCATTAATAGTTACATTTTCTTTAAACAAGAAGTAGTTACCATAAATTCTATTATAACTCATTTGAGTTGTATTTTCTGAATCAGGTTTTAAAACAATACCATTTGTATTATCAGTATTAATATTTTTACCTATAACAGCACCAACACTAGAACCTTCAAGTGCAACAACATCACTAATAGTGTAGTTGTTTACAACTGCTGATTTAAAGTTTTTAGTAACAGTAACAAATGTGTTTTGACCTACGATACCACCAGCAATTGCACTAGCAACTTCTGATTCTACTTTACCTTTTGAGTAAGAGTTAAAGATTAAACCTGCTCTATTTTGACCAGCAAGGCCACCTACATACAAGCCACCTTTTACTTTACCATCAAAAGAAACGTATTGTAATTTGGCACTATATTCACCATTGTTTCCATAAACAATACCGCTTACACCACCGACAGAAGCAACATCATTTTGTACAATCACATTTGAGTTTTGAACGTTTACAAAAGAAATAGTACCGTGATTTACCGCAGAAACCACACCAGCAGATTCAAATGCACCATTAATAACTGCATTTTTAAAGTTTAATTTTGATACAACACCTTTGTAACCGATTGTAGCAAACAAACCTGCTTTTTTAACAGAATCATCAACATATAAAGGATTTCCTTCTGTTACATCTGCATCAAATTCTTCTGGTGCTTGTGGGTTAGAATCAACATCAGGTGTTAAATCTTGAACCAAAGACAAGTTTAAAATACTGTGTCCATTACCATTATAAGAACCAGTAAAACCATTTACTTCGTTTAATGCGATAGGAGTCCAAGCAGTAGTTGCAACGCTCATATCAATATCAGCAGTTTGTAAATAATTTTTGCTTAAATCCATACCTGAAATTGTACCAATACTTGATAAATCCTTGTAATTACGAATGTAGAAAGGATTTTGAGTAGAACCATCACCTACATTAACAGTAATATACAAGTTTTGGAAATCTGTATTTGCAGTTTCAAGTTTTAAAGTAGTAGAACCACCAGAAAGAGTAGTAAATCTAAATACATTTTCACGTACTTCTTGCTCAAATTTCACTACTGAATCATCAGAACTTACCAAAGAATAAGCATCACTAGAAGGATTAATTCTAGTAACAGTAATGTCAATAGTTTCGCCTACATTGACATAGCGAATAAGACTATCATTGTCGTTTTCACTTAAACTAAATACTTCGTCATTACGCAAAAAGTAATAAATAGACAAGCCAACACTAATAGCCACGATAATAACGAGTAAAAAGATTAAAAATCTACTTAACCATTTAGTCATAATTACCTCTCCATTTTTCCATCACTGGATTTTTATAATTATATTATACTATAAAATTGGCAAATTGTCAATATACACAATATAAATTTATGATTAACCAAAAAAGAAAAGAGCAACAAGAAAATCACACTTCTTATCACTCTAATCACAAGCCCAGACTAATAGATAAAGCGAAATCGATTTCTTGTAATTTTTGATTTGCATTACCTATTTTTTCTAGTAAACGTGCTTTATCTAACGTACGAATTTGTTCTAAAAGCACTACACTATCACGTTCTAAACCATATGTATTTGCACAAAGTTCTATATGAGTAGGTAGTTTTGCTTTATTTATTTTACTAGTTATTGCAGCGACAATTACAGTTGGGCTATACTTATTACCTACATCATTTTGCACAATTAACACAGGACGCACTCCGCCCTGCTCACTCCCCACTACTGGTGATAAATTTGCATAATAAATGTCGCCACGTTTAATCGTATCCAAGTTTTAATTTTGCTCCTTAATCCATTTTTCGTAATCAAAATCTTCAAACTCGCCCCAAATTTCACGTTCGCTAAAACCATTAAAATTTTTATATCCTTGTTCATTCATTATATGAATAACTTTTTGTTTTTTGTTCGAGAAACTTTTTTGGAGTTCAATTTGATAACTACTAAAATTTTTAGTCATATTAATTTATCCCTTTAATTGTTCAATTTATACCTAAAAAATAAAAAATATAGACACTTCAAGTCTATATTTTGTAATTTAACTGAATTTATACTTAAATCGCAACACAATATGCAATAGCAATACCCGCATCATGCGATATAGAAATATCTAATTGAGATAGTTTTAATTTTTCAAATTGTAGTTTTGCTTTACCAAAAAGATTTGCTATTGGTCTAGCATCAAAATTAGGTAAAATTTCAATATCCTTAAAAACAACTCCATTACCTATTCCTGTTCCCAAAAGTTTACTTACTGCTTCTTTACCTGCATATTTACCAGCCAGTCTTTCTAACTGACCTTTTTCTGTTTTATGTGCAAAAATATGTTGTTGTTCTTTTTCTGTAAAAATTCTGTTTAAAAAGTTTTCATCATTCAATAATTTTTTAAATCTTTTAATATCTGTAATATCTACGCCAGTTCTCATTCTTGTTCCTTTTTTATATAATTTAAAGCCGTACTAATATCGTCCCAGCCAAATCCCTTACTCGCTAGGTATCTACACAACTTATCATAATTTTGTTGTGTCTTTTCTTTTTTGTTCATATATTTTATGGCAATTTCAATAGCAACATCATTTTGAGAATCAAGTTCTAACAAAACTTGCTCAATTATTTGATGACTTACACCACGTTGTGCAAGCATAAATTCCATTTTCTTTTTACCATATTTTTGACTATAACAATTAACATAACTGCGAGCATATTGTTCATCATCAATATACCGATATTCAATTAACTTGTTAACAGCCGACTCACAAAGTTTAGGTAAATACCCTTTTTCTTTTAAATAATCGTAAACTTGCTTACGTGTTTTTGGGGTTTTACTAATCAAATCAACCGCTTTTTCAAAAGCAGTACTTGCCTCACTCTCAAATGTAATATCTTCTAATTGCTGTAATGAAATTTGTTGCCCCACTTTAAGTTTGTACTTAAAAACAGTAAACTCGTCTAACGAACACGCATAATTATTATCTAAATAAATATGCCTGCGAGACTTTTTTCCTTTTGCTATTTTGATATCAGTTATTTCGCTCATTTAAAAACTCCACAAAGTATCTTGCAAAAATTCCGCATTTTCTATTATTTCATCACATTTTGCAACAATTTTTAAATTAGGTTCATTATCAAAATTTGTTTCTAATATTTGAATATTTCGCCCTTTAATTTTATTTAAAAAAGGCTTATAATCACTATATTTTAATACAATTTTGTAGATTTTCGCAGGAAACCATTCTACTTTTTTGGCATTAGCAAGACATTCTGTAACCGCCCCCGTGTAAGCACGCAAAAGTCCCCCTGCTCCTAATTTTATTCCACCAAAATAACGCACAACAACAACGACTAAATTAAACAAATTTTGCTTTTCTAAAACCTGTAAAATCGGTTTACCAGCCGTACCACTTGGCTCACCATCATCACTTGCTTTACTAGTATTTTTTAACCTATAAGCAAAACAAACGTGTCTTGCTTCTTTATGTTCTGCACGTAAATTTTTTATAAAATTTTCTGCTTGTTCTGCATTTTCAATATATGTTGCAAAACCTAAAAAACGAGATTTATTTATAATAATTTCGCTTGTAACTACTTCATTTGAAATTGAAAGTAAACTATCCATTTATTTTACTATCACTCTAATAATATTTTTCTTACCTTTTTTAAGCACAAAACTTTGACTTGGGCAAATAAAATCAATAGTGTTTATAACTTCGTCATTGACTTTTACTCCACCACCCAAAATTAACTTTTTAGCATCTCCACGAGAACTAGCAAAGTTTAACGCAACCAAACAATCAATAATATTTAAATCATCTTTTGAGATTTCTTTTTCTAACATTTCTTCGCTTTCACCTAAAAATGCACCTCGTGCTTGAGCTAATGCTTCATCAGCACTTTGTTGTCCTCTAACAAGTTTAGTAACCTCATAAGCAAGACGTTCTTTTGCTTTGTTTATTTCTTTGCCTTCGCAAGCACAAATTTGCTTGATTTCTTCTGTTGGTAAAAGAGTAAGCATCATAAACCAATCTTGAACTTTTTCATCTTCAACATTTCTAATAACTTGGAAAAGGTCATAATCGCTAAATTTATTTCTATCTAACCAAACAGCACCACCTGCAGATTTACCCATTTTTGTACCATCAGCCTTTGTAAGCAACGGAGTAGTAATACAATACACAGGAGCATCTTCTTTTTTACGAATTAAATCAGCACCTGCCACAATATTTGCCCATTGGTCACTACCGCCCAACTCTAATGTACAATTAAAATTTTTGTACAAGTGGTAAAAGTCATATGCTTGCATAGGCATATAGTTAAACTCTAAAAAACTCAATCCATTTTGCATACGTTGCTCAAAACAACCTGAACTCAACATCTTATTTACAGACATATTAAGACCAACTGTATTCAAAAACTCAACATAACTTAACTTACTAATCCAGTCGTCATTATTTACTAAAACTAATTTATTTGAACATTCTTTGTCAAAAAATGAAGCGATTTGCTCCCCGATTTTACGCACATTTTCATCTCTTTGCTCTTGTGTAATCATTGGTCGCATATCATTTCTACCAGAAGGGTCGCCTATCCTACCTGTTGCCCCACCTATTAAAGCAATAGGAGTATGCCCTGCTTGTTGCATACGTACTAACTGCAAAATACTTGCCAAATGACCTATGTGAAGACTGTCTGCTGTTGGGTCAAAACCAGCATAGCAAACAATTTTTTGTTTCCCTAAAATTTCTCGTAATTCTTCTGGAAAAATTGATTGATAAATTAATCCACGTTCTTGCATATCATCAAATATATTTTTCATAATTGTTTGCTCCTTATAACTATTAATAGTTTAGATTTTATCATAAAAAAAGCCTTTTTGCAACTCAAAAAACAAAAAAAAGCCCCCACAACAGGCTTTAATTAAATTTAATATTTACTTTTACACATATATTCATCTAATGTACGTTGTTTTTTATTTGCGTTGATTTTATCATAATATTGTTTTTCGCAAAGTTTTAATGCATATCTATAATCACGTTTTAAATCAGAATCAGGCAAACTTTTTACAAAACCTTCAAAACTACTTAAATAAGATGCACCAAATTTGTCCATCATAAAACGATTATGCACAGGATTATATGCTTCATAATCTCTTATCTCTGCACTTAATTTATTTTCATCTTTTGAATCGGTGTTATAAGCATAAAACTCAATATAAACACACTCAAAACGACCCTCTTTACTATAAATGTTTTGCCTTTCAATAGAAGTAACAATTTGGTCATTCATACTACAAACAACCTTTTCTGCATACAACTCTATATCATTTTTAGTTAAACAACGAGCAAACATATTTTTATCCCCCCGTAATTATGCATATAATAACACTTTTTTTTATTTTTGACAATAGTTATACTGAAATTTGTTAAAAATAATTTAAAAAACATTTAATTATATAGTTAATTCATTTTGAAATAACAAAATTTGTGCTATAATTAAATAAAAGTTAGCAATATTGCTAAAAATTGGAGGAAAAATGAAAGAAAACGAATGTTATAAGATTTCTGGTTGTCCACATTCTGGTCCAGCACCTATTCCACAAGAAGGCAAATGGTCGCAAATTACAGAAATAAACCAAATTAGTGGATTTAGTCACGGTTGCGGAAAATGTGCACCACGACAAGGCGTTTGTAAATTAACTTTAAATGTAAAAAACGGAATTATACAAGAAGCATTAATCGAAACTATTGGATGTAGCGGAATGACTCATTCTGCTTGTATGGCTAGTGAAATTTTAGTTGGTTTAACATTATTAGAAGCATTAAATACTGATTTAGTTTGTGATGCAATCAATGATGCTATGAAAGATATTTTTCAACAACTCGCTTACGGTCGTAGTCAAAGCGCTTTTTCTATGGGAGGGTTGCCAGTCGGCGCAGGCATAGAAGAACTAGGCTCAACACATCATTCTCGAATTGGCACAACATATAACAATATAAAAAGCGGTGTTCGCTATTATCACACAACAGAAGGTTATACAACAAGATTAGCATTAGATAAAAACAACGAAGTAATCGGCTATGAATATGTAAATCTTCCCCGCCTTTTACAAAACATTCGCAAGGGAATGGACGCAAAAGAAGCACTTATAAAATCAGCGGGAACTTATGGCCGTTTTGAAGATGCTTTTAAAGTAATAGATACTATGCAGGAGGAAATCTAATGCAAAGTTTTGTAGGTTATAAAGAACGAGAAAAAGGAATAAATTCTTTATTAAAAAAATATAAAATTTCATCATTACAAGAAGCCTATGATTTGGCAGAAAGTGTATTAAACTGCGAAGAATTTGTCAAAAAAGTACAACCTATTGTATTTGATAACGCAGTTTGGGCTTTTAGAATAGGTGCAGCATTGGCTGTAAAAACAAAAACAACAAATCCACAGCAAATTGCCCTACTTTTAGGTGAAGCGCTTCAAGCATTTTGCATACCTGGTTCTGTTGCAGAAACAAGACAAGTAGGCTTGGGACACGGAAGACTTGCTTACACTCTTTTAGATGAACACACAAAATGTTTTTGTTTTATCGCTGGACACGAATCCTTTGCAGCTAGCGAAGGAGCGATTGCACTGGCTACTAGTGTAAATAAAGTAAGAAAAACACCATTAAAAATTATAATTAATGGTTTGGGAAAAGATGCCGCATATATCATAAGTCGTATAGGCGGATTTACGTATGTACAAACTGATTACGATTACACACAAGAAAAATTAATTGTAAAAGGTGCAAAAAGTTTTAGTAATACTGCACGTAGTGATGTGAGAGTATATGGTGCATTAAGTGTTAATGAAGGTGTTGCAATTTGTGCATACGAACAAGTAGATATTTCTATTACAGGAAATTCAACAAATCCAACTAGATTTCAGCACCCAGTCGCTGGAATTTATAAAAAATATAGAATAAACAACAACCTTCCCTACTTTTCAATAGCAAGTGGAGGAGGAACTGGTCGAACACTACACCCAGATAACCTTGCCGCTGGACCTGCTAGTTATGGATTAACCGATACTATGGGAAGAATGCATTGTGACGCACAATTTGCAGGCAGTAGTTCTGTTCCCGCCCACGTAAATATGATGGGATTTGTTGGAATGGGCAACAACCCTTTAATGGGTTGTTGTACAAGTTTAGCAGTAAGGCTAAGCGAACTGCTAAACTAACAAATCTAACCCACTTTTTGCTTGTTAATACTGTTTTGTGTTAATATTTTATTTAAAAGTTAATTTCTATCGCAAGTTATAACTTTGCAAAAAGTATGGGCAAACAAATAGTCAACAACCCTTTTGATTTGTTTGTTTTAGCCGTAAGGCTAAGCGAACTTATAAAATAAGTTTGCAACTTGAACCGCACTTTTGTTAAAAAGTGCATGGGCTAAATAATGGGCAACAACCCACTCATGGGGTGTTGCTCAAGTCTAGCAGTGAAATTAAGTGAACTGCTAAACTAACAAATCTACCCCACTTTTGATTAAGTAGTTTTATTTACAAAGAGCCAAAGTAGTTTGGTTCTTTTTTTATATAAAATATCAATAAATAAATAGGGATAGTAAAATTTAAATATTGTCATTGTGAGAAGTATTTTTATACTTCGTGGCAATCTCGCCTTTATGCTTGCCCTCCAAACAATAAAACCCAACTATTGTTTATTGCCAAAAAAGTTAAGTTAAATCACTCATAAACATAAAATTATGCTTGTATGAAATCCAAGCGACACCGCTCAAATTTTGTTCGGTTACCAAAAAAGATGCGTTTTATTACTCGTAAACATAAAATTTTGCTTGACAAACACTATATATATATATTGTATAATTTCTTCAAATTGTGGATAAGTCGTTATTTTGGTTGATTTTTTGTAAATTCCCCAAATTTAACCTCTAATATCTAAATATTTTATCCACATAAAAGGAGAAAATTATTTATGTTTACTTTAGATGATGCATTAAAAAATTACAGTTTAGGAGCACAGACACAACGACAATATCATAAAGACCCAAAACAACCTGATATTTTTGTAGCATATAATAGTGGTGGATACTACTATGACTACAATCCTTATGATAAAGTAAATCAATCGACTTATTATACTATGGCATTTGCAAACTACTGGAAAAGAGGTGTAGAAAAACAAATGCAAGCACAAGGAATGGCAACTTCACCAGAAGCAATAGTGATTGAAATGGCAAAATCACTTGATGCACTTAATCAAATTTGTGGAAGTGTCCTTGAATCAAAAGGTGCTGGTATTAACTTTAAAGCTATAATTAAAAATGGCGATTTAAATCATTTACCTTATGCAAATATGTTTCTTGAAACTTTCTCTCAAAGTCCATCAAGATTTGAAACATTATTTCACGCAATGTGTGACAATATAAATTCAGATATGGAATTAAGTGAATCACATAGCAAAAATGGCTTAATTACATTTGGAATTAAGCACAAAGATTTAACTCCTGTAAAGCAAGGAGTTTGGGAAACAATGAAAGATAAATTACTAAATTCATCATTGCAAAAATAATAATTTCACAAAAAGAACCTATTTAGGTTCTTTTTATTTTATAAAAGAATTGATAAAACAAATATTAAAAGAATGACTAAAAAACAGCCAAAATAGGCTGTTTTTTATTATTTTTGTTGAGTATCTTCTTGTTCGTTATTTTGTCCAATACTATATTCTAAATATTTTTTTACAGATTTAGTTATGTTTTCATCATTAATTATTTTTCCACAAGGCATTAATAATTCCGTGTTATTTTCATTTATTTCTACTAAATTATCTATCTTATGAAAAGAAAATATTTCTTTAATTATATTTAATCTATATCTCATAAGTTCATACAATATACTATTACTAGTTCTTTTAAATTTATTACTAGTAAAAATTAATAAATCTTTTTTATTTTGCGAGAAAATTATATCATCATCTATTGTTTTTAAAACTTTTTGATAATATTCTAATTCGAGTTTGCTTAAATCTTTAATTTTTAACAAAGGAGCATTTCCTAATCTTTGAGCATTTCCTTGAATATCAATCCAAGAAATATTATGTATATTTTTTTTAAAAACTGTATATTGCTCACTCAAAATACTAATTTGTCTATCTGCTTGCAAAATTAAGCTATTATAAACTGACAAGTCTTTTACCTTAAAAATTGCTGAATGACTTTCTTGATTTTGAATTTCTTCAATATCAAAATTTACATTATATCTTTTTTTAAAAAATTTAGCAAATAAATTAGTATCTTTAATATTAAAATCTTGTATTAAAAAAACAGCAAATTCATTGTTATTTTTATGATTTTGTTCATTATTCATAATAGTGTACCCCAATTATAATTTATATCATATTATTAATATAAAAACAAGTCAATAAAGATATTTCATTTTATTAATTTTTTTATTTAAAAAAGTATTAAGATAATAGAGAAATTAACCTAAATAAAAATTTATTGCATTTTATAAAAATATGAAAATATAAATTATAAAAAATTCAACTTAAAATGATAACATATATTAATATTAAATACTATTAGCAATGCAATAAATCAAATACTATCCCTCTATTTTTTGCAGTATAGTCTCAATTTTTTGGTGTATTACTACATAAATACAAATAAATAGATATTTAAAATATAATTAAAATAAATAATAAAAATTCAAGTATATACCACGTTGTTTTGATTTAACAATAAAAAAGCCGAACCTTATGGTTCGGCTTAATTGAATCTGGCAACGACCTACTTTCCCAAGCGGCTGCCCGCTAAGTATCATCGGCGCTGAAGGGCTTAACTTCTGTGTTCGGAATGAGAACAGGTGGGACCCCTTCGCCATAGTCACCAGAAATGGCGCAGTGTGTATTTCACAACTGTATAACTAATATAATACATTTTTATAGATTTGTCAACACAATATTCAATAGTTTTTTAACGTATTTGCAAATCAACGGGAAACTGTTAAACTAACATTTTTCCATTTGATCAAGCCCTCGACCTATTAGTATTAGTCAGCTGAACACATTACTGTGCTTACACCTCTAACCTATCAACCTCGTAATCTACAAGGGGTCTTACCAGATTAACTCTGTGGGATATCTTATCTTAAGGGAGGCTTCACGCTTAGATGCTTTCAGCGTTTATCCCGTCCGTACTTCGCTACCCTGCAATGCTGTTGGCACAACAACAGGTACACAATAGGTACGTTCATCCCGGTCCTCTCGTACTAGGGACGACTCCTTT
>JAGART010000136.1 GCA_017622115.1 Clostridia bacterium | reverse complement strand
ATAAATACAGCAACTACTATAACTCAATCAGTACAACAATTTATTACAGAGTTTGTTGGTTCTTTAAACCTTGAAAATGCTGTTGGTGCTATTTCATTTATTTTCTCATTATTTATGGGATTTTTGGTATCTTTCTTCTTGTTGAAAGATAAAGAATTAATCGCAAAAACAGGTAGAAGATATACTTATGCTTATTATCCTCGTAAACAAGCAGAAGAAGTTTTAACAGTTACTCGCCGTACAAAAGATATGCTTAATCAATATGTTGTTTCAACTTTAATTATCTGTTTTGCTATCTTTATTATTACTTTAATTGGTTACTTAATTATGGGTGTGCCATATGCTTTAATGATGGCTTTGCTATTTGGTATTTTAAGTATCATTCCTTATGTGGGTGGTTTTATTGCAGCAATCCCATTGCTTATGGTTACATTAATGGCTGGTGATATTAACTTATTCTTAATGTCATTTATCTATGGTTTGGCTGTTTGGGCTATTGTTACTACATTCTTGCCACCTCTTGTAATGAGTAAACGTATGAATACTCGTGCAATGATTATGGTGTTGGCTTTGATTTTAGGTGGTGCTATGTTTGGTGTCGTTGGTATGATTTTGTCTGGACCTATTGCATCAGTAATTACTATTGTAATGAACGAAAGACTTCAAGTGCGTGAGGCTCGTAGAGAACACGAAGAAATGATTGAGGCTGGTATTATAGATAAAAACTTCTATGATATTTCAGAAATGCTTGACTTGACGCAAGATAATGCTGATGTAGTTGCGATTGAAAAAGAAGAAGATGACTTTAATAAATTGCAAGCAACAAAAAATAAAAAGAAAAAGTCAACAGAAGATAATGACGAAAGTTTAAATGTTGTTCTTTCTTCTAAATCTAGTAAAAAAGAAAAAATTAATAAGAAAAAATTAACTCAACATACAGAAGAAGTAGAACAAAAAGAAACTCCACAAAAACAAGATAATGAAGATGAGGCTGTTGATGAATTTGTAGAAAAAACCGAGTAATACTCGGTTTTTCCTTTTAAAATAAAGTTTGAGTTATAGTTCCTGTTGAAATAATTCTATTACGACAGCAACAACGATTATTATTTTCATTAATCGAAGTAACACCCGCTAATGCTATTAAGGCAATCAAAAGTATAATTAAGATTGTTGAGTTTGTTGCTAAATCGGTGTTTGTCGTGCTTGCCCAAATGGATATTAATAAAACAATTATTAAGGCCTGTGAGATTGTCATTTTTTAGCCTCCATATTTTTTTAAATTAAATATGTTAAATTTTAAAATTTTGTTAATCAACTTATTGAAATTTAATAAAAAAATGTATATACTATAATTATGGATTTACAAACAAAAATAAAAGAACTCCCTACAAATAGTGGAGTTTATATAATGAAAGATATTAACGGCGAAGTTATTTATGTTGGAAAAGCAAAAAATTTAAAAAATCGTGTTTCGCAATATTTTCAACATAGCAAAAACCATACTTTAAAAGTTACTAGTATGGTAAAAAATATCGCCGATTTTCGCTATATCATTACACCAAATGAAGCAGAGGCTCTTGCTTTGGAAAATAATCTTATTAAACGTTATCAGCCTTATTACAATATTTTATTAAAAGATGGAAAGTCATATCCTTATATTCGTATAGATTTAAAACAAGACTATCCTAGATTAGAAATAGTCCGTAAGCTAAAACGTGATGGTGCAAAGTATTTTGGACCGTATTTTGCAGGTGTTAAACCTGTTGAGTTAATCAAAATGTTAAATAATGCTTATCCTTTAAGAATGTGTAAAGGTGGTACTTTGCCCAAACGCACTAGACCTTGCCTAAATTATGATATGGGATTGTGTAGTGCTCCTTGCGTTAATAAAATTTCAAAAGAAGAATATGCGGTTTTAATAAAAAAAGCAATGGACTTTTTAAATGGCAAATATAGTGATGTACAAGAAATTTTGCAACATAAAATGCTTAAATTTGCAGAAAATGAGCAATTTGAATCCGCTTTAATAGTACGTGATAATTTAACAATGTTAGATAAAATTAAGCATACACTTACATTTATGCCAAATCTCGATAATATAGATGCTTTTGCTTGGGCAAGTAATGGTGCAGTTGCTAGTGTGGCTGTTTTGATAGTTAGAGGCGGAAGAAGTATAGGTGTGGATTGTTTTCATTTGTTGGACCCAGAATTAGACAAAGAAGAAAGTCTAACTCAATTTATTACTCAATATTATTCTACTTCTGCGTTGCCTCCTGAACAGGTTTATTTGCCTTTTGAGCCTGACAATTCTCTTAAAGTTTGGCTTACAGAACAACGCAAAAATGGCGCTGTGGGTAAGACTACTAATGTAGAAGTAGTATTCCCTCAAAAAGGTGAAAAACGCAAATTATTACAAATTGCTGAACAAAATGCAGAAATGTATCTTGAAAAAGCAGTAGAAAAAGAAAAACGCTTACAAGATTTTACTATCGGTGCTGTAAATAAATTAGGTGAAATCTTGGGATTACACAAGCCCCCTCGCAGAATGGAATGTTATGATATTTCAAATATAGGCGGACTTTTAAGTGTTGCTTCTATGGTTGTGTTTGTTGATGGTGAAGCAAAAACAAAACATTATAGAAAGTTTAGGATTAAGACTGTTGAAGGAGCAAATGACTTTGCAAGTATGCAAGAAGTCTTGATGCGTAGATTAAACGAATTAAAAATAAATGCAGACGACCCTAGTTTTTCTGCAAAACCTGATTTAATTGTTATTGATGGTGGTAAAGGTCAACTTTCAAATGCTTTAGAAGCAATACAAAAAAGTGGATTTGATATTCCTGTTATTAGTCTTGCAAAAAAAGAGGAAGAAGTATTCGTTCCTAACAAAAGTGAACCTATAATAATTCCTCGCACTCACAATGCATTAAAGTTGTTGCAACGTATTCGTGATGAATCTCATAGATTTGCTATTACTTTTCATAGAAGTTTAAGAAACAAAGTTACAAGTATTTTGGAAGAAGTTGAGGGTATAGGTTCAGTAAAAAGAAAAAATTTAATTAAGCATTTTAAGTCTTTGGAAAATATGAAAAATGCTACAATTCAAGAATTATCTAGTGTACAAGGCATAACTCAAAAAGATGCTCTTGCTTTGTATAAATTTTTGCAATCATTATAATTTTTAAATAGTCACTCGCATAGAATATATAAATTATTCTTGGGGGTGATTTTTTTTGAATAAAAAAACAAAAGAGCGATTATTTTTTTCAATTTTTGCTTTTGTTGTGGCCTCATTTTTATTTGTGGCACCGTATGTTATTTTGCCTAAAATTTACGCAGGCAGAGAACAATGGTTACAAACAGCACCCCCAAATGCAACCTTTTTAGAATTGTGGGAAATTGATACTTTTGAAGGAGGAAATGCAAGTCGTGCAAGATTTTTAGAAAAAACTGCTTATATGTATCAAGAAAAGACACTTTCAACTTTTGTGATTGTTCGTTCGGTCGATTTGGAACAAGCAAAAATGATGTTAGAAAATGGCACTAGACCAGATTTAATAAGTTTTGGAATAGGTGCTGGTGATATGATTTTGAGTTTGTTAAGTGAGATAAATACAGATTTAAATGTTCGTACAGATTTACAGGCAGGTGGTATAAAAGAGGGTAAAATTATGGCAGTTCCGTGGTGTTTTGGCGGTTATGTGCTTTGTGCAAAAGGTGAGGTTGATTTAAGTGCTCAAAATTTAAAGCAATTAGCAGAAGAAAGTGAACTTAAAGTTTTAGGCACAGGACAAAATTATAATTTACCTCAAAAAGTTTTAAATAGTGAAGAATATGCACTTTTAGACAATGTGGAAAGAACGCAATATCAGGCATATGAGAGTTTTTTAAGAGATAATGAGTTTCAAGTTTTGTTAGGTACTCAACGTGATTTTTATAGGTTAAATAATAAAGTTTCATTAGGTGTGATTGACCAAATGACTTACGAATACAAATCAAATTATACAGACTTAATTCAATATCTTGCAATTTCAACAAATGTAACAGAAAATATTCTTCCTGCCACAAAATTTATAAAGTTTGTAACTCAATCACATATTCAAAAGAAACTCACGTCAATAGGAATGTTTAGTGTTGATGGACAAAGTATTTATTCAAATGAATATGCAGAATTTGAAAAAGCATTACAGAATAAACTTCAAGTTATGAACGTTTTTACTTCTAATGTATATTTAAAAGAACAACAAAATAAGGAGGCTACAAATGAATAACGAACTTTTAACTCAAATTTTAAATATTTGTGAAGTTGAGCAAAATGTAAATTTAAAAGATAAAACAACATTCAAAATAGGTGGTCAAGTACAAGTTTTTGCAAAACCAAGCACAAGGCAACAATTAATTAAATTATTAAAATTTTGTACTTTAAATAATATTAAATATGTTATACTAGGGGCTGGTTCAAATGTTTTGTGTGATGATAAAAATTTAAATTTTATCGTTATTTCAACTTTAAATTTAAAACAAATTTTTATAAACGAAAAAGGTTTTGTATATGCTCAAACGGGCGTAAAATTATCCCAACTTGCT
>JAGART010000135.1 GCA_017622115.1 Clostridia bacterium | reverse complement strand
CTCGTACTCAAGCGGGTATGATGGACTGTAAAAATGCTTTGGAAGCAAATGGTGGCGATATGGAAAAAGCAGCTCAATGGTTGCGTGAAAAAGGTATGGCTGCCGCTGCTAAAAAAGAAGGTAGAATCGCTTCAGAAGGTATCGTAGAATGCTACGTACATATGGGCGGAAAAATTGGTGTAATGGTAGAACTTAACTGTGAAACAGACTTTGTTGCAAAGGGTGATGCATTTAAAGAACTTGCTCACAATATTGCTATGCAAATTGCAGCTTATAAACCTCTTTTTGTAAGTGATAAAGATGTTGACCAAGAATCTTTGGAAAACGAACGTAAAATTTACCTTGCTCAAGCAATTAACGAAGGCAAACCAGAACAAGTTGCTGAAAAAATTGTTGAAGGTAGAATTAAAAAATACTACAAAGAAGTTTGTTTGCTTGACCAAGAATACTTCCGTGATTCTACAAAGTCAATTCGTGATTTAATCAATGATGCAGTTCTTGCTATTGGTGAAAAGATTACTGTACGCCGTTTTGTTCGTTACGAAATGGGTGAAGGTCTTGAAAAAAGAACTGACAACTTTGCAGAAGAAGTTGCAAATCAAGTTTCTGGTGAATAATTTAGAGAAATTGGGCTTATTTTGTGCCCTTTTCTTTTTTTTACTCTAAATCATTTGCCAAAATCAAAATTTATTAGTAAAATAGTATTATTAAATATTTATTAGGAGATTATTATGTTAAATGAATATGATACCGCTCTTTATGACGGTTTAACTACAAGTTTACAAAAAAATTTAGACCACTTTAATTCAGAATTAAGTTCTGTTAGAGCGGGTCGTGCAAACCCTCGTTTGCTCGACAAAATTATGGTGGACTACTATGGTACTATGACTCCACTCAATCAAATGGCTAATATTAGTGCACCAGACCCTCGTACAATCGCTATTGCTCTTTGGGATATTAGTATGCTCAAAGAAGTGTTAAAAGCAATTCAAGCAAGCGATTTGGGACTAAATCCAAGTGATGATGGTAAAGTTATTCGTTTGTTTGTACCTGCTCCAACAGAAGAACGCCGTTTGGAACTCGTAAAAATGGTTCGCAAATTTGCAGAAGATACTCGTATCAATATGCGTAATGGTCGCCGTGATTGCCTTGATGAATTTAAAAAGTTAAAAAAAGATAGCAAAATTACAGAAGATGAATTAAAATCTGCTGAAAATGAAGTTCAAAAAATCTTAAATAAATTTATCGACAAAGTTGAAGAAAGCTTAAAAACAAAAGAAAAAGAAATTACAGAAGTTTAGTTTGTGTGTATTTTATCTTGATAAAAGCATATAGTATTTAAAAGATTAAAATTCATTTATTTGGATATACTTAAATAAAATTATTTTAAGGGGTAGTAATGGAGGCAAGAAAAATAAAAATTAGCAAACAGTTAGATTTAAATCGCTTGCCTAAACATATTGCTATCATTATGGACGGTAATGGTCGTTGGGCAACAAAAAGAGGTTTGCCTCGAAATATGGGGCATAAGGCTGGTTGCGAAAATTTAAAAAGAATTATAGAGCATATATACGATTTGGGTATATCTTGTGCTACTTTTTATACTTTTTCTACTGAAAACTGGAAACGTCCGCAAGAAGAAATTGATGGTATTTTTAATGTAGTGCGTGATTATCTTGATGAAGATGGTGATAGTTTCGTGCAAAAAGATGCTCGTGTCGTTGTGTCAGGAGATTATTCAAAATTACCACAAGATTTGGTTGATTCTATAAGTAGAATTATACAAAAAACTAAAAATTGCAAAACTTTCACTTTAAATCTTGCTATTAATTATGGGGGCAGAGATGAAATTTTGCGAGGTGTAAATTCTGCTATCGAAAATGGGCAAAAATTAGATAGCACAGCAGATTTTGCAAAATTACTTTATAATGCTGATTTGCCAGAGCCTGATTTTGTAATTAGAACAAGTGGTGAAATGCGTTTGAGCAATTTTATGTTGTGGCAAATGGCTTATAGTGAGTTGTATTTTACTAAAATCTATTGGCCATCATTTACAGAAAAACAACTTCAAAAAGCACTAATCGACTTTCAAAAAAGAAAAAGACGTTTTGGTGCACTTTAAAAAACAAAGGAGAGTATTATGAACGAAAGTAAACAAAAACAAGTAACTAATACTCCTGCAAATTTTTTGCCGAGAATAATTTGGGGAACAGTTATTGTATTAATTGTACTTGCTTTTTTTGGATTAAGAATTTTAAGTGAATACGTGTTTGACTTTTTAATTGCTGCTTTAATGGTTTTATGTGCATTAGAGGTAGAAAACCTTTTGCACAAGATGGATAGACCAACTCATTCAGTTGCTGTCGCTAT
>JAGART010000134.1 GCA_017622115.1 Clostridia bacterium | reverse complement strand
CTTACATAAGGCACGATACAATAAGTACAAAAGTTGTTGCAACCATACATAATATTTACATAAGCATAGAGTTTGTTATCTCTAACCATATTAACTTTGTTGATATTCTCTAAATATGATTTATCTTCGATAACTTGATTGCTAAACTTTCTTTGTTTATTAAATTCATCTAAATAATCACCAAAGAACTCAATGTTGTTAGCACCAAATACAATATCTATAAAAGGGAATTTTTTGCGTAGAGTTGTTGCCATTTCCTTTTGTTGCGACATACAGCCACAAACTGCAACTATTAAATCTTTGTTGCGTTTTTTAATAGGTTTTACAGCACCGATATTGCCCATTATTTTTTGCTCTGCACTTTCTCTAATACAACAAGTATTAAATACAATGACATCAGCATTATCTGCTGTACTTGCTTGTGTATAACCTTTGTCTTGAAGAATTCCAGCCAACTTTTCGCTCTCGTGAACATTCATTTGACAGCCATAAGTATAAATATAATATCTTTTTTCCATAGCATTTCCTTTTTAAACTTTATTAATTTTAAGTACCTAATTATACTATATTTAAAAAATTTTTTCAAGAAAGTAATCATAATTTTTATAATTTGTAACATAATAAAAAACGAGGTTAAAAAATGAGAAAAGTAGCAAAAGTATTATTAATAGGATTGTTTTTATGTTTAATTGTTATTTTTGCATTGTTTTTATATGTTGTAATAACTATTTCAAAAATAGATAATTCACAAATGTTAAATCTTGATAAATTAAATAATATCAACGCACAAATCAAAATTTATGATGATAATAATGAAAATTTAGTTACAACTTCCTCATCAGGTGTAAAAACGATTAGCCTAAACGACTTGCCCGAATATGTACCAAAAGCATTTATAAGTATAGAGGACAAAAAATTCTATAACCACAACGGATTAAACTATAGTCGTATAATCAAAGCAGGTGTAAAAAATATTTTTAGTGGCTCAACAAAAGAAGGGGCTTCTACTATTACTCAACAACTTATTAAAAATACTCATCTAACAAGTGAAAAAACTATGACCAGAAAAATTCAAGAAGCATATCTCGCCCTAAAACTAGAAAAGCAATATACAAAATCCCAAATTTTAGAAACATACTTAAATGTGATTTACTTTGGAAATAGTGCTTATGGATTAGAAAGTGCTTCGCAAACATATTTTGATAAATCAGCAAAAGACTTAACTATTGCCGAAAGTGCTACTTTGGCTGGGCTTATAAAATCACCTAGAACATACTCACCCTTGCATAATCCAGAAAAGTGCAAATCTAGGCGTGATTTGGTGTTAAAAAATATGTTAGATGACAAAATCATTACACAGACAGAATACAATGAAGCAATTTCCACCCCACTTATTGCACTTGATTTAGATGACATAAATCACATATTAAACAAACAAATTTTACAAGAAGCAACTAAAATATTAGATATTAGCGAAACTGATATTTCAACTTCTGGTTACAAAATTTACACTTACATAAATAAAACTATACAAGATGAACTTGCTACTATTTATAATAACAATATAGACAATGCTATAATTGTAATTGACAACAAAACTAATGGCGTTTTAGGTTATTTAGGCAATGGCGAGCAAAAAAGACAAACTGGTAGTACAATAAAGCCGTTTTTAAGTTATGCACCTGCCTTTGAAAAAGGTCTATTGTCGCCAGCAACACCTATAAATGATGAAAAGACAAATTTTGCAGGCTATTCACCCAAAAATGCAAATAATAAGTATTTAGGTTGGACAGATGTTCGCACCTCATTAGTAAAATCTTTAAACGTGCCTGCTGTTAAATGTTTGGAGTACAGCGGAATACAAAATTCAATAAATATTGCAAAAAAATTTGGATTTGAGTTCTCAAACAATGACAATCATTTGGCTATTGCTTTGGGAGCAACTGCACAAGGTTTTTCTATACAAGAAGTTGCAAATGCTTATTCTGCCTTATCTCGAAATGGTCAATATGAAAAACTAAAATTTATCAAAGAAATCAAAGACAATAAGGGTAAAACTGTTTATAAGGCTAAAAATGATTTTCATCAAGCAGTAAGCACTGAAACCGCCTATCTTTTAAATGATATTTTAAAAGAAACTAAATCAATAGGTACAGCAAAAAAGTTATCTGTACTAAATTTAGAAAATCTTTGTGCTAAAACTGGTACTGTGGGTACTAAAAACAATCAAAATAGTGATGCTTGGTGTGTAAGTTACACCCCAGAATATACTGCTCTATCTTGGTTTGGAAACACATCAGCAAATCCTGATAACAACCTAACACAAAATCAAAATGGTGGTACAATAAGTGCTTCACAAAGTGTGAAGGTATGGAATATTTTAAAGAAACATTACAACATAAACAAAGACTTTAAAAAACCTGCAAATATAGTTGAAGTATCACTTGATAGTCTATCTTTGGAAAATCAAAAATTAGAATTAGCCAGCGACAAAACGCCACAAAGATTTATTGTAAAAGATATCTTTAATAAAAAATACATTCCAAAAACAGAAAGTAAAAATTTTAGTATTTTAACTGCACCGATTTTATCTTTGCAAAGCACACAAAATCAATTAAAATTTTCTTTTGAAGGCTTGTCTTATTTAACTTACGAACTAATACAAATACAAGAAAATCAAGAAACAAAAATTGCTTTAATTGCAGGCGAAGATGAAACAATGTATTATGAAATACAAAAACCTACAAAAGATACAGAATATTATTTAAAAATAAAATATAGTAACCCAACTTTTTTAGATGAAGCAAAATCTAATATTGTAAAAATAAAAGTAGAAAATGAAACCAACCAAACAACTTTTGAAAAAATCAAAGGCTGGTTTACAAGAAAAAGCACTTAAAAAGTGCTTTTTTTAAATTTCTATAATTTCTTCTGTTGCTAAACTTTCATTTAAGAGAGTATCAACATCTAATTTGCTTTCTTCTCTCAAAACACGCTCTAATTTAGGCTTTGTAACTGGATTTTTAGGTAAAAACACAGTACAACAATCTTCATAAGGCAAGATACTAATATTATAAGTACCTATTTTTCGTGCAACTTGCATAATATCCTCTTTATCAAATCCGATTAAAGGTCTAAAAATAGGAATATCTACAACAACATTTGTAGCATTTATGCTTTGTAAAGTTTGACTTGCAACTTGACCTAAACTTTCACCAGTAATTAAAGCCCCTGCTCCTACGTTTAATGCGATTTTTTGCGATATTCTCATCATCATTCTACGTAAAAGTGTAATCATATAATCACGGTCGCAGTTTTTGTTGATTTCTTCT
This sequence comes from Clostridia bacterium, assembly GCA_017622115.1. GTDB lineage: Bacteria > Bacillota > Clostridia > Christensenellales > UBA1242 > UBA7867. The sequence goes on along the minus strand of JAGART010000134.1, from coordinate 749 downwards.
TGAATTTTAGTAACTGATACGATATGAATTTTAATTTTACCTAAATAATCACCCATTTTTTCGGCAAGAGAAAGCACTTTTTGACGTGCTAACTCGCTTGTATAAGGATAACTATGAAAGTGAATTGCTTCAATCTCTAAACCTCTACGAGCAAGATAATATCCAGCAACTGGACTATCTATTCCACCACTCAAAAGCAATAAACCTTTGCCTGCTGTACCCAAAGGCATACCATTAGCACAAGGAATATCATTAGTTGAGATATAAGTGTAGCCATTTTCTCTAATATCGATTTTAACTTCTACTTGTGGAGTGTGCAAGTCAACTTTTGTATTTTCAAAGTTTGTTAAGATTACTTCACCGATTTGAGCATTAAACTCCATAGAGTGTATAGGGAAAATCTTACTAGCTCGTTTTGTAGTAACTCTAAAAGTTTTATTTGTTAAATCAAGTGATTTTACAACTTCAATTATGTTTTGCTCATCTGTTTCAATCTTTGTAGCCACAGATAAAGAGTGTATACCAAAAATCTTTGTTAATTTATCAATAAAGATATTTTCATAATCTACATCGTATTCGCTAATTTCATAACGACCACTTATTTTTTTAATTACAAAAGTATAATCAGTAAGACTATTCTTTATATTTTTTGTTAAAGTATCTTCAAAAAACTTTCGATTATTGCCTTTTAAAAATATTTCGCCATAACGCAATAATATAACTCTCATTATTTTTCTCCTAAATTAGTG
>JAGART010000133.1 GCA_017622115.1 Clostridia bacterium | reverse complement strand
TACTTCATCATATACCTTAACCGCCATTCCAAAAAAGCCTATTGCAACAATAGACACAAGGTACACAATTAATATAACTATTATAGTGGATTTTTTCATAATTATTTTTCCTTGTAATACAATTTAATTTTGGTTAAGTATAAGTAAAGTCTAATACCAAATAAAACAACAGCAATAAAGAATAATTTAACAAATACAGTACCGATATTTTCTATCATCAAGAAATAACTTAAAAACGCAAATAATCCCGCCATAATAAAGCCTATTAATGTACTTTTTGCTTCGTTAGGATTTTTATGTGCTTTACCTGTTGTTTGATAAAGTCTATTTTGTGGGTTCATTAAGTCTAATTCCGCACTCCATAAAACGTGCGATAAATACACAAGAATTAATGATAGAGAAAGTAAAATTGTTGCTAATGCTCCGATATGAGCAAACAAGTCTATAACAACTGTTGAAATAATAATTGATACACAACAAATTGCAGAATTAAGCAATAACTTACCTGTCAAAGGCACGCCATAAGGTACAGGATTTATTTTGTTTAAGTATGCTGAATTTCCTTCCCTACTAAATATACTTGAAATTGCAACATTTGAAGATAAAACCAGTAACAAAATGATTAAAATATTAAATGCTACACCCATATAATCACCCGCTAAACGAGTGTCCATAGCGCCTATAATTTTATTTTGCAAGAGTATTGCAATAGGAGTAATTACAGCCACTGCTAAAATACTATAAATTAAATTTGCAGACCTAAAAATACGTTTTGTTTGTTGCCAAGCAGAACTACTAAACGGATGCAATTTAGTGTTTTTATGTTTTCTTTTTACATTGTGTTTTCTGTATTCAAATGGAGTACTTGCCATTTTTAAGAATAATGGTTTTGACAAGAAATATACAGCCACAAAACACAAAATTATAATACCTAAACAGCTAGCAAAAGTTATTAAGTTTGTTGTAGTTACAGGATTAAACACAAAACTATTATAACTCATACCTGTAAGGAGTTGTAACAACCAATCAAATACGATAAAATTAGATGCAAATCCTGATAAAATATCTTGTATTTGCCAATATATTTTACCCCAATCTCGCACAAGGTCTATATCTGTTGGAATTGCGTTTATTGATTCTATTACACCAAATATAAACCCACCAACTACAACAGCCAAAATAATAAATTCGATTACCTTATGACGTCTTAAAAGTATTGTAATAAGCATTGCTGGAATAGACAAAAGTCCTGCAATCATAACAATCAAAAGTGTTAAAAATAGTATTGCAAAAATTGAATACAAAAAGTATGTAAATGGCAATCCCATTACCAAACCATAAGCAATTAAGAATGGCCAAATATATGTAACATTTTTGATTAATTCATATATATAGCAAACTATTATTTTTGAAGTAAAAATTGTACTATTTTTTACAGGCATTGTCAGCAATACTGGGTTATCTTTTGCAAAATACAGCGTGGTCGTAACATTGATTAAACACGATACAAAAGAGAACGCAATCAATACCGTCATTAATATTAAAAATGCTCTAAAATTTAATACTTGTAAAAACGAGAAAATTCCAAATTTTACAATCAATGTAAACAACAAATAAATAATTGCAGTAAGAGCAACAAAGCCTAAAATTGACCAAATTAATTTAAAGTAAGTTTTCTTTTTATTTTTTAAAAATGAAAAGTCAATTTTGTCTTTTAATTGCATCATAACTAACGGACGCAAATATTTAAAAGAATTTGAAATTTTATTTCCCATATTAGAGCAACACCGCTTAAAAGCATTTGGCTTCTTTATTTTTTCCGCCATTTTATTGCTCCTTTTTAGATTTTTTAGTAGTTGTTTTGCTTGTAGTTTTAGGCTTGTTTTCTACAACATTTTCTTCATTTTTATTCTTTTTTGTAGTTGTTTTTTTAGTAGATTTTAAAGTTACTTCAATTTTAATTTCCTCATCAATTTCTTGTTGTGTTTGAGGTTGTGTTTCCGAATTTTCTACTAATTTTTCTGTATTTTTTATATAATTTTCGCCATTAATAGTATTCATATAAAATTCTTCCAAAGTTGTACCATCTCTTTCAATATCTTCAACAGAAGTAGAAAGTAAAATCTCACCTTTTTTGATTATTGCAATTTTATCACAAATTTTTTCTACAACATCAATAATATGACTAGAAAAGAATACAATATTTCCCGCTTTTGCGTGTTCTTTCATACACTCTTTTACTTGAAAAATACTATTTGGGTCAAGACCAGTTAAAGGCTCGTCCAAAATCCAAATTTTTGGGTTGTGTACAAGTGCTGCCATAATAGCAATTTTTTGTTTCATACCGTGAGAATATGTCTTCATTTGGTTGTCAAAAGCACCCTCTAACTCAAATCTTTTAACATAGTTATCTATACGCTCATTTCTTTCTACCAAAGGCACATTATAAAGGTCAGCGATATAGTTTATATATTCTCTACCTGTTAATTTTTCGTACAAAGCATAGTGGTCTGGAACAAAACCAATTTCTCTTTTTGCCTCTACACCCTGTGTATCAACATCATAACCACAAACTTCAATTTCACCGCTTGTAATCGGTTGAATACCCACAATAGTTTTAATAATCGTAGATTTACCTGCACCATTTGGGCCAAGGAAACCAAATATTTCCCCTCCGTTAACTTCTAAATTAGCATTTTTAACAGCAAAAACATCACTACTTCCATAGCGTTTTGAGAAATTTCTTAATATTAATTTGTTGCTATTTTCTGGATTCATAGGTTCTTTTAAACTCCTTCCATTCATTTTAGAAGCCAATGCAAGTTGCTCCAATTTCATTTTTTGTTTTCTTCGTTTAATATCTGCAAAAGAATTTGCGAGTTGATAGCCGTGTTCGTACACAAACCACATAGCAAGCCCCAACAAAATATATACTAGGAAGAATAGAACTTGATATACAGGATAGAATGTCATCTCTATTCCGCCTACACTAATAGTTGCAGTAATATCTCGTAAGTTTTCCGCCCAAGTACCTAATTTATCTGCAATAAAATCACTATTTACAAAGAAGAAGTCTGTTGTTGATGACACAAGCCCAACCGCATACATTCCTGTAAACATTGCATTTAACACCAAAACTAATACAAAATATACTAAAAATCCTATCATAGAATACACAAATTGCTTAAATTTTGGTTTTTCAAACATTCCCAATGATACAAATAAAAGTGGCATAAAGAATGCAATATAGTGATTAATATAAAAGTTTACTAATTGACTAGAAAAAATATTTATTGTGTCTGGCTCATAATTTGGCATAGCCATAGCAAGGAATGCACCCAAAACATTTATAAAATATGTAAAGTAAAAGAAGCGCTTCATATTAAAGATTAATACTATCGGCATAATGTACATTGCAGTATTACATAAGTGAAGTGGCCATAAAGTTGGGTCAAGGAAGGACTCAAATCTACGAGTGAATGAGAATGAAAGCAATGTTCCCAAACATATTAATAGAAGATAAAATTTCTTTTCGTTGTGTGCTTTATTCCTTAAAGTAAAGTGAATTATTACAGGCAAAATCACAGCAATATACAAAATCATTCTTTGAGTTATTTCTAGGTCTTTTGCCTTGTAAATTTGATGAGCATCACCAAATAAGCCTTGCAAAGCATAAGATGGCATAACACTTAAAAAGATTACAAGTACAGCAAAAATATCAAACCAGTATTTTTTACAGAAACGCCAAACAGCAGCACTAGCAACTTTTATACAATACCAAATTTTTTCAAAAAATATAGAAATTTTTGATTTCTGTTCATTTTCTTGATGATATTTTTTAATTATTTGTGTTTTTGTAGGCAATTCTGCTAAAATTTCGCTATTTTCTTCCGTCTTTGCAATTTTTTGCCCTTTAAGTCTAGCAATAACGTTTTTCCAGTTAGTTTTTGTAATTAAAATAAGCAAAGCATAACCCAAGGCAATACCTATTTCAAGAGCGAACATAAATCCACGTAACGAATATTCGTTAATTGCCCCCTCACCTATTACAGCAGTAAAGTCTAACGATAGGAAACAAACATTTAGCAAAGCAATAGGCAATGCAATAAACTTAACATAACCATTTATACGTTTTATATCAAAGAAGCCATATAGACTTAAAATAAGATTGCCCGCATAAGTAAACCACACAAGAATTAACGCAAAAGCATTCCACCCCGCCCCATTAATAGGGGTGTTTGTTAAGCCAAACATTTCCTGTATAGCATCTGTGCCCAGCATATATCTCATAAAGAATATAGCACCAAAAACAAGTGAAATTGTTTTAAAGAATATACTTAAACCTTTTTGGTTCTTTTTATGGAAAAATATCCCCAAAGATAACACTAAACTACAAATTAAAAATATTGTTAAATAATAAATCAAAAT
>JAGART010000132.1 GCA_017622115.1 Clostridia bacterium | reverse complement strand
TGTTTTAGATAAATCAGTAACTGTAATTTTTGTAAATACATCTTTAACTTCTGCATCGTTAGCAGATGAATTTACAACTGTTGGTTTTGGCAATTCAGCCTCAACACCAACTTCTAAATCAAAACTTTCCAAAGAATTGCTAAATGCACTATATTTTAAAGATACTTCTTGTTCATTTTGAGCAACTCTAAATACAAATTTTTGAGAAATTGTGTTACCTGGTTGGCTGTACTTATAAGTAACTTCGAAATCGCCTGTATCACCAGAAGCAATAGTATAAGTTTTGTAACCATTTTCTTCTGTCAAAGTTTTTACATTGCCTTGAATATCAGTCAAAGTAATACTTGAATTTACGGTTGCAGAAGCAGTTGTATCTTCTTCTTCACCATTCATAACTTTAACTTTTGGGAAAGTGATTTTTTCGCCAACGTAAGCGATTGTAGGGATAATTTGAGCACTATTAGAATCAAAGTTTAAAGTAGCGCTACCCTTTTTAATTTCTACAATAATATTGCGTGTAGAAGTAACAGCACCAGTAGAATCTGATGAGTAAGTAATCTCATATTTACCAGATTTTGTAGTAACTAAATAATAATAGCCGTCAGCACCATGTACGACAGTGGCAGATTTACCTGCCATATCTTTTGCAGTAGGCATAGAAGCACCAGTAGCAACAGGTAATTTAAAACCAGATAAACCAGTAGCAGCGGCAGTATCAAAAGTACTAGCATCATCAATGTCAAACACTGGGTCATAACCAGTCAAAGTAATAACAGGTCCAGTACTGCTGGTAGCACCACTTAAACTTCCACCAACCATAACAGGACTTAAAAAACCAAATGACGTAGCCATCATAGCAGAAAACGCCAAAAAGGTTGTTTTACCAAATAATTTCATTTATAGGTCTCCTTTATATTAGTAACATTACGATTTTATTACATTTTGAAAAATTTGTCAACGAATTGAGGACACATTCTTTTTTAAAATACAAAAAAATCAACAAAATGTTACAAGACTAGTTTATTTATTTCGGTTTCTTATATACTGAAAGAAAAAGTCTTATTTTGTCGAAGAATAGTATTAGTATAAAACTTAAAAATATAAAGTAAAAAAGTTGAATAATAAATACAAAAAGAAAAAATCGCTTTTTAAAATTTAAGCGATTTTCCCTATTAGCAGTCGTAATCACAACCGCAGTTATTCTTTTTCTTAAAGCAACAACAGAAGAATATGAGCAAGATTAAGATAGTACATAAATCAAGTCCACAGTTAAAGATTCCGCAGTTCATTAATACGTAGAGAATTACCAACCAAGTTAAAACATCACAACTAGAATTTTTACCGCAACCACATTTATCCATACCGCCAAATAATTTGCTAAACATCTTTTGGACCTCCTAATTTCTAAAGTAATACAAGGATTTTTTCTTTATGTTTATGTAACGTTTCTTTTGTAAAGCAGTCTTTTGTACTTTCAAGATTTATCTCTACACTCTCATTCTATTAAAGTAAATTAAAAAATGTTACTTTTGAGCAACAATTTCTCCACTAGTAGTATCAATAACGACCGCAATTTGCACTCCATTACTATTTACAAAATTGATATACCAAAAATAAACACCTAAATTTTTGTCTGTTGAAATTATCTTACAATAGCCTTCGATTGATAGATTGCCATTATCGCACAAATCTAAAAGTTCACTTTCCAAATGACTAACAGCAATATCAAGGGCCTGTGTTTGATTAATTTTAAACGCATTTGAAATACAAGTCATCTTGCCTATTTCCGTTTCACCATCAACGATTACATAAACAAAAATACTATCTAAATCATCAACTTTCATTTCTAAATCAGCCCCAAAACTATCATCAAAAGGACTTTCCTCCAATTCCCCATTAAATGTTTCTTCATTAATCTCAACAGTATAACCTAAACCAAAAGCCTTAACACCACTTTTTGGCACAACATTTAAAACACAGAATTCGACAGATTGTTGTTTTACTCCATCTATAACATAAGGATTTTCTCTAAATCCACTCCACATAGAAATTGTAAAGCTTTGAGTTTCAGCAGTAAAGTAGTTTAAATGTAATTCTGACAAATTATTTTTTGCAAGTTCTTCTGGCTTAATACCACACCCAGCAAAACAAAACACCATTGCGACAAAGCACAAACTTAAATAAGCAAATTTTTTCATATACTTTTTCCCCTAACACAAGTATATTATAAAGTTAATGCTTATAGAATGAAAAAAATTTGGCAAAAGCCAAATTTTTTAATCATATTTTGTTATTTTTGGTCAATCATTTGCATACGAGTTAGGTATTTTCCACCTAAACAATCGGTAGTAAGGAAAACGTGGAGCATTTTTTTAGCTTTTAAAGCACTTGTACTACGGCCAGCCAAAATCAATACATTAGCGTCATTATGTTGGCGAGAAAGTATCGCTGTTTCAACATCTTTACACAAAGCAGCACGAATATTAGGATTACGATTAGCACAAATACTCATACCTATTCCAGAGCCACAAATCAATATACCTTTGTGGTCTTGGCTCTTTTCTACTTCGCATATTAATTTTTTACAAAACACAGGGAAATCCACACTATTTTCGCTATCTGTACCTAAATCTACATAATCAATTTGTAATTTTTGCAAATACTCAATTAATTGTTGTTTTAACTTAAATCCAGCGTGGTCATTTGCCAAATATAACATAATTATCTCCTTTCTCCTTTCACAACAAAAAACCGCTCACTGCGGTCTTTTGTTAAGTTAATTTAAGATTTCAGTAAAGGTGGTTATTATTTACTGATTATTCTTCATTAACATCTGTACTTAAAGTAGGTTTTTGTTCGCTAGCTTTTGGTTGTTTTTTAACTTCTTCGCCTTTGTGATTACTTGGAGCAACTACAATTTTACGAACAGGGATTGGTTGAATATTAGGTTTAGCGCTCTTTCTTGTAGGAACTGGTTCAATCTCATCACGTTCTGCGTTGCGTTTGTAGTTTTTAAACAATACATCTTTATCGTCTTTACCGTTAATCAACGCACGTACAGGCATTGGTTCAGCCTCTTTCATCTTAATGTATGCTGATGAAGCCGCAATCAATACAACAGCAAACAACAAGCAACCTGCGAGCACAATAATAATATTCCAGTCGAAGTTCTTTTTGAACAATGCACGAACTTCTACATCACCATTAAGAGTAATATTTAATTTTGTTGCAGTACTTACAACTACATCATCAATTACCCAACCGATAAATGAACAGTTATTTGCACTAATAGCTTCAAGAGTAACGTTTTCTTTGTATTTACCAGTTGTATTACCTATAACTTGTCCAAAGTTTACATCACTTGAAACATAGTTAATTGTAAAAATCGGTTCGTATTCGGCAATTAAAGCAACATCTCTATTTGGCATATTAAATGAGAATTTGTTTGAAGAACTAATAGCAACATCATTTTGATACCAAGCAACAAACTTAAATCCATCTTTTGCAGTAGCCATAACAGTAACATTCTCTCCTACTTCGTAAATTCCAGCACCATTTAAAGTACCAGCATTTTCA
>JAGART010000131.1 GCA_017622115.1 Clostridia bacterium | reverse complement strand
GACTGCGGGTGGTGCTGTTTCTATAACAGGTGGCACGTATAATTTTAATGAAAATGTTACAAGTATTGCAATAGCAGAGGCAGGGAAAGCGTTTTTGTATTGGGTGCGAGCAAGTGATAATGCTCAAATTACAGAAAATCCTTTAAATCAAGTGGTTAGTGGGACAGAAACATATACTGCTGTTTTTGGCGAGGCTATAAAAGGTGTTGCTGTAACTAGTACAATAGGTGGTAGTGCAGAAGTTTTGGGTGATGATTTTGATGGATTAGCAAGCACCGATACTATTACACTTGTGGCTCGTATAAAGTTGACTGGTTATCAATTTGATGGTTGGTATATCAGCGGAACTGATGAATTAATTAGTACAAATATGAGCGTTCGAATTAATTTTGCTGATGTTAAAAATAAATTGATAATTGCAAAATTTACTAAAATTTCAACAAACAATATAAACGATAGCGTTAATAATACATAAAAAAAGCACAGCGAATGCTGTGTTTTTTGTATAAATTATTTAAAAATTTAACAAAAGAGTGCTCCCCAGACAGCACACAAGGTGCTGGCTTGGGGAAAGAAAAAGGCGAGTGTGATATAAATTTTATAAAGAGGAGTGCTCCCCAGACAGCACATAAAGTGCTGGCTTGGGTAACCTGCACAAAATTATATTTTGTGCCTATTCCCTAAAAAAGGGAATAGAAAAAGCACAGCTTTCGCTGTGCTATTTTGGCTCCCCAAGTAGGACTTGAACCTACGACCTGCCGGTTAACAGCCGGACGCTCTACCGACTGAGCTATTGGGGAATAATTGTTTTGTCTTGGGGTTGCTTGCGGGTACAAGCAGTGTGAAGGGATTGGTCAATAAAAGAGGAAGGTATCTCAATTTTTATTGAATTCCCAAGACAAGAACACGATTATTTTATCAAAATATTTCGTGTATGTCAATGATTTTTAACAAAATTTTAAAAAAAATTCTTGAAATATTAAAAAAAGTTTGATTTATTACAATTCAATCTTGAAAAATTTATGTATTTGTGTTATTATACTTTAAGATAAGGAATTAGATTTATAGGAGTAATTATGGCAAATATATATGAGATTTATCCTAATTTAAAAGATGATTTGCAAGGACAAATACCAGTGTTGTTTTTAAAAAATGTTGCTTATAAGCAAATTAGGTCTTTTAGAACTGTTAAAAATGGTACTGTATCTGTTAAGGATTTAAATTGTTATATTATTGATGAAAGAAAAGAAGGAAAAGTGGCGACTGCTGATTATTTATTTACTGTCGATACAGAAGAAGATGCTGTCGTTAATTTTAGACGTAAAGCAACTTATTTGAGAACATATTATCAAGGTGTTACAAATGGTAAAGTTTTAAATTTAATGGGTGTTGATGCTGATGGTGAATTAAGGCAAAGTGGATATTATCCTTTGTTTGATATAACTGTGCAAGATAGGGCGGAATTGTCTAAAATATTAACTGCATTAAACTTAAAAGTGCAAGATGAAAGGGTTAATTTAGGGTATCAACAATTAAATGATGATGTTTATAAATTTTATTTACAAGCAAAAGAATATTGTGCTGATTTAAAGTTAATCAAAAGCATTAAGGTTAAAGTGTTAAGATATGCTAAAACTATTTTAAATAGTTATTGTGATATAGTTTATCTTGATGACCGTGGCGGACAAAATCAAGATGATATCAATAGGTATATGAAGCATATTGACAATCGTACAGACAAACAAGAGCAACAAAAAATTTAAAAGGAAGATATATTATATATATCTTTCTTTTCTTTTTAAAAATTTATAAATAGTGCCTTATATTGTTTGATTTATTTTGCAAATTATATTAAAATTATACATAGTATTTTGTTTTATATGTTTTTTTACAAAAATACTTTTATTTTAGACATAAATTTACAACAAATATGCAAAATAATTTAGGTAATAAAATAGGGGATTAATATGAAAAAGTTGCACTATATTTTAAGTTGTTTTTTAGTGATGTTGGTTTCAACTGTGTGCTTGTTTGCTGGTTGTGATAATCCTTTGGACAACTTAAAAATAAAATTGACAGGGGATAGTTTAGTCGCTCGTGAGCAAGACAATGTTTTTGACCTTACTTTAACAAAGATTGAAGGTGAAGATGATGAAACGTGGTCTGCACTTGTTAATGTTGAAGTGGAGGGGCTAACTAGTGATATGAGAAAGGCTGTCGTTTGGAATTATAACGCAAAGTTTATTCAAATTACAGAACTCAATGAAACTCGTACTAAAGTAAAAATTACTGGTGGAACTTCTACTGAAATACCAACGAAGATTAGGGTATTTAGTGAAGAAACAGAAAAGGCTTTTGCAGAAATTAATGTAACTAATATTATCGTGCCAAAGTCTATTGATGCTTTGAGATTTAATGAGGGTGAGTTAGGTATTCCTTTGGGAGTGGAATATTCTCTTGACCCTAGTGAATTGTTTGAGTTTGACCCTATTGATGCGACAGTGCCAGAATATAAGTTTGATATTAATGGGGTAGTGGTAAATTCTACTGAACCATTTGTGTTAGAGGGCTTGCAAGATGGTATGGCTACACTTACTGCCACTCCTCTTAATGAAAATGATTTTTCAGCCGAAAACTACAATGCTTTATCTAGAGTTGTACAAAATGTACGCCTTTATACCCCTCTAACAAATGAAAATACTAAAATTATTTATAAGGGCGAAACTGAAGAAGTAACGCAAATCGAACTTGTTAAAAACACTTCACAAAATCAAGTTGTTTTAAAAGTTGATACCTTTACAAATGTTGAGTGCAAGGTTACTGCTAGTAACAATATAATTTATGATGAAGTTACTAATCAATCAGGTAAATTAAGAGTTTCATTCTCAAACATTACAAAAGAACTTATGTTTATTGGTTTAGGGACTTTACCTGATTGGACTGATATAAACATTACTTTTAGTGTTGAAGGTGTTGAAAATTCTTTAAGTTTGACAAAAACTATACAAGTTAGAATTGTTGATTTCCCTGATGCTATTATCATAAATGACACAACGGGCGATAGTGAATACACAATGCGTGTGTTTGATAAGTATGCTAGTGATGTGTCAGGTGCGGAGTTTGTTGTTAAATTATCGCCAGAAAGTGATTTTTACAATGGTGTTGTAATTCAGGCAAATACAGATGAAATGGCTGACCCAACTTTGGTTACAAAGTTAAAAATCAATGGTGAAACTTTTGATGGACAATACGAAACAATAAGTGGCGAAAAGTTATACCTTACAAATGATAAAGGTTTTGGGCAAGTTAAACTTTGGGTTTATGCAAAAAGTACAATGAATACTGATGAAGTTGTACGTAGGCACGTGGTAATCAATCTTGAACAAGGCGTAACAGAAATTAATGTTGCAAATGATTATCTTGATACAGCAAGTGGAAACTTGATTTTGGAAGTAGATGAGTATGCGGTTGGTTCGTTCTTTACAAAACAAATAAAAGTAGATATCTTGCCAGAAACTGCTTCTTTTGATACTGTAAGCGTATTGAGTGAAAACAAGCAAATTGCTACTGTAAAAGTTGTTGACCAATCTGCTGGTGAAATTTTAATTACTGGTGTTTCTGCTGGTTATACAAATATTTTATTTACTGCATTGAGTGGCGTAAAATACACTTTGCCAGTGCGTGTGGTTGTAAAACTTACAAACTTTACTATAAATTTTGCACCAAATGTACCGCAAGCACAGTTGGGTAAAGATTTAACAGTTTTGCGTGATATAATGGTTGGTAATGAAACAGCTAAAACATTAGATAGTGCGTGGGTGGCTGTAACTGGTAGTAATAGTGGTATAAATCTAGTAAATTCATTCTATCCTGCGACAAGTATTTCTGCTGGTATGATTTCACAAATCAACTTTGAATCAGATGAGGCAACTGTTGCTTTTGCTTATAATACAAGTTCAAATATTTTGCAAAATGTATTAAGCACTCCTAGTGCGGGTGAGGCTTTGCTCGTTGCTACTGTGGAATATTTTGCATTAGATAGTACAGGTGTAAATTTAGTATTAAATTCTATGGAAACAAGATTTAATATCAAAGTTTTTGAACCTATAAAGTATATCGAAGTTAGTGATACAAATATCGAATTATTAGCAACTGAAACATCAGGTTCAGGAACAATTCAAAGTGTGTATGATATAGAAAATAATTCTAAAAATATCACTATTGATGTTTTTCCAACTTATTCATCAGTTCAATCAAATAGAGCAACGTGGACACTCGTGGGTAATACTTCAAAATTAGGTATTTCAAATAAAACGGGATATGAAACAACTGTTACAGCAAAACCTTTGTCTAGTCTTGATAATCGAGTGCAAGCGGAGTTGATAGTTTCTGTTGTGGACTTAAATGGTATTGCTTATACTCAAACAATTAGTATTTTAGTAACAAAGATTAAACGTATTACAAATATTTCAATAGATAAATATGATGAAACTATAAGGGATTCTTCTGGTTTATACTTTGAGTTATTCAAAGAAGATTCGTTTGAATTAAACTTATCTATTGCTCCAACTGATGCTACAAACAAAAATATCGAGTATATTGTATTTGATGCAGAAAAACTAACAGGTATGGCAAGCGGAAAAGATATAATTATAATCGATAGCGGTAGAACATTAAACGGTTCAAAAGTTTATGAATATTATCGTGTAAAACCTAGAATTAACAATGAAAATCCAGAAGTTTATGCAACTCAATATCTATCAAATACTGTTGAGTTGGTTAAAAATGAGGAAAATAACAGATATTCTGTTGTGCCTAAAAATTCTGGTTATGCATTTGTGTTCTTAATTCCACAAGATGCGTTAAGAACAAAAATAGAAACAATTACAACTCTTACTGACCAGTTGCGTACAGTTAGTGATAACTCATCTATCAAACGTATGCTTGTTACTGTTGCTGATGGGAAAATTGTGCCTTATCAACTTTATACAGCAGAAGATGTTGCGAGTATCGGTTCAACACGAGGTTTAGACAAAAACTATCACTTGATGAATACTATTGATATGAGCAACTATCTTGCAAAAAATCCAAACTGGACACCTATTGGTAGTAGTTCTGCGCCATTCTCTGGTAGTATTACTTCAATAGGTTTTGATGGTGTAAATGTTGCAACTGTTCAAAGTATTGTGGGTTGGACTTTAAATCGTGAATTAAGTTCTATCCCAGAG
>JAGART010000130.1 GCA_017622115.1 Clostridia bacterium | reverse complement strand
ATTGACAACATTAATTTTGTGTGCACTGACTCATCTGCCGAGCAACTCAAAAACTAATTTACAAAATTTTCAATTACTCGGCTTTTAAAAGTCTAGCACACAAAACCATTTACTAATTACTGCATAAATCGAAGTAATTGTTTTTTACCTCACAATCTAAAAACTAATTTTTACAAATAAAATCCATTATCGACACTATTAGCAACCTATGATATAATTACTATGCTGTCGACTCTTTCCAGCAGGAAGGAGGGGTCACATTGGATATAATAACATCATTTTTACTTTCTATCGAAGCAAGTATAATCGCCTACTATATTTGCAAGTGGTTGGATAAAAAGTAAAGACAGCACAACCTAAAAGAAGAACCCCCACTGCTCCGAACAGTGGGGGTTCGTATTGTCACACTGGACAATAACATCATTTTGCCTAAGGCAATTATATCATACTCAAAAATTAAAATCAATATACATCAATTAAAGGGTTTTAGAGATTTCACTAACAAGCAGAGATGTCCGACACATCGCAGTGCTTGTTACATATCAGTTTCATTATATAAACAATATAGTGAAAGATGTCCAAATTTCAACACTATGAGGGTTTTTATTTGAATGGAAGCGGTGGGGCTACGCCCCCACCGCCCCCAAAAACGCATCAGTTCTAAGACATCCCAGAACATTGACCTAACTTCTTAAACTTGTCCTTATTTCGTCTACTGGTTATATATTTTTCAAAAAAATATGTATCACAACTAGCCACATCATATTCTAAACTAAGTTCATTATGTAATAAATAATCCATAAAATCACTATACTCGTAAATCTTAAGATTAATAATCAACTGTTGAAGTTTTTTCTTAATCTCAATAACTTCAGACTTAAAGTATGCCTACGGCGTGCCTCGACAATCTAAAAACAAGTTTTTACTCTATAACTTCACCTGTTTCAGGATCTACATTATAGCCGTTTCTGTTTTTCATATGCCTTATTGACTTGATGTATGTATTAAAAAATATCGTGTGTGAGCTCGCTACATCGTAATACACCCTATCATAATTATCTTGCACGTAATTCATAAAAACGAAGTATTCAGTAATCTGCTGTTCTCTGATGAGCTGCTGCAGCTTGAATTTTATTTCAGTAACTTCACTCTTGCTTATTTCGACAAAATCAGCAATATTGAAACCGCCACCGGTAATAATATCTTTTTCGTCATATTGTGCTTTATCGGGGTTGTCTTTATGCGTTAAGTAACGATAATAACCTCGTATCTGTTCAAGTGCTTGCGGTATAGGAGCGTTAAAGCTATCTGTAAGGCGTTTAACGTTGTTGTAAGTGGTTGGACTACCATAGACCACTATAACATGAAAATGGGGCTTTTTAGTTCGCCCTGATTCATCTTCGTGTAAATCCTTATCGTGCAATGGACTTATCGCAAATTGTAATCCTGACAGCTTAAGCTGTTCAATCCAATCATCTGGAGCAGTTCCGTAACCGTCTGAGCCGTCATAATCAGAACCCAGAGCTTGCAACTGTTCTTTTGTTGGATACACGAAGAATGCCCAATTACGTTTCTTTAAACTTGATTTTTTCTCTGCCATATGATATAATCTCCTTAGACATAAAATTATTTTTAATCGGTTTGGACTGTGCGAAAGTTCAAGCCGATTTTTTCTATTTTCGGACTACCTTGTCAAAGGTAGTAACGCAATACCAGTTTTGGCAGTGCCTAAACTGAATTGCTGAATAGCAAGCGGTTTGTGTGCCCCCTCGAGGGGCACACCCCAAAACCCGCCATTGATACTTAGTGCATTTCATTGTCCAGCACTTCAAGCAAGTACTGCAAATCATCTTTGCAATCAGAATAATATTCTGAATTATCAATCAGCCCACTAACAAACATCTCATCACATAAATTTTTAGCCGACTGCAATAAATTCATTTTCATAACAACATCAAAATTGCTGAAATCAGTAATAGCATTATCGAACATAAAAAAAAAACCTTACTTAACGACAAGCATTTTTGACAAACGCTCAAAGTCCTCGAGCTGTTCCATTGTTTCGTGGTCTACCTTACCGCTATCAGCAATCTTACGCATACACACAGCCATTTCTTGTATAGCTTTAGTTACCTCAGCCGCATTCAGATACTGAGTACAAGCAAGGGAAATCAGACCCGAGCGACTCATATAATTTTCATCTGCAAATTCATCAATACGAGCCACTAAATTATCATCAAGAGTAATGCCAACTTTCATTTTTATCACCTCTATGACATTATACCCTAACTGTTAGAAATTATCAAGCATTTTCGCGACTTTATCTATTTTTTTGTCACACGTCACACGTCACCCATAGGGGGGCGTCGTAGTACCCCCCATTTTTTAATCTAAAAAACACTCCTAAAACCCGTAAATTTTAATATTGTAAATAATGCTACGCACTTTTTTATAAATAAAAAAGCCACCTTGTAAAGGTGGTTATTGACAACATTAATTTTGTGTGCACTGACTCATCTGCCGAGCAACTCAAAAACTAATTTACAAAATTTTCAATTACTCGGCTTTTAAAAGTCTAGCACACAAAACCATTTACTAATTACTGCATAAATCGAAGTAATTGT
>JAGART010000129.1 GCA_017622115.1 Clostridia bacterium | reverse complement strand
GGCACTTTAATAAGTGCCTTTTTGGTTTTTTATTTTTAAAACGCTCATAATACTTTTTTTTAATTAAAAAAGAGCGAATAACATAGGAATTCACTCTTTTGATAATCATTAATTATTATTTTTTTGCCTTTTATTCACCACACTCGCAGAGTGTGTCTTTAAGAGTGATATTGGTCCTCGTAATAACATTTAAGAAATGAATAGCACATTTACTATTCGCTCCTTTCGTTATAAGAGGATTATAAGCCTCTTCTCCGCCTACGTATTTGGTTATTGCAAGTACATACAATAAGCAGGTCTAGTGGTTCTCAACATAACATAAAAGTCGTAATTTTTATTTTAAAAATTGCGAGTTTCGTTAAGGATAGGATTACTAGACCTGCTTATTACGTAATAAAATAACTTTATACTACATTTCTTGTCCTGAATGTATATGAATATGCAAATGCATTACTTCTTGTTTTGCATCATTACCAGTTGCACCGATTTGGTTCATAACTAATCTATAACCATTTTCCAAATGCAAAACTTCGCTTAAAGTTGGGATTTTTGCAAGTAATTTACCCAACAATTCCGCTTGATGCTCATTCATCTCGGCAAGAGTTGCAAAATGCTCTTTAACTATTGCGAGGTAGTGATATTTTGTAGTGGGATTGATATTTTCAAAAATCAAAAAATCTTCATCTTCATATAATTTTGTACTAGGAATTTCACCCTTAACAATTTTACAAAAAATACAATCTTGCATATTAATATTCCTTTTATTCTTTACAAATTTTTACGAATTCACCCAAAACACCATCTTGAAATGGTTTTTCGATACGAGCCATAACAAGTTCGTTAGGTTTTGCTGTACCTTTACGCAAATAGACTTTTGTAAAGTTTCTAGCGTGTCCAACAATATAATCATCTTTTTCTTGCTCCAAAAGAATTTCGTAAATCATACCATATTCATTTTGCAAGAAGTTTTGTTTTAGAGTGTTGCGAAGTTTGGTAAGTTGAGCGACACGAGTTTTAACTATTTCGCCATCAACTTGTTTCATATCACTTGCAACTGTTCCCGCCCTCTTTGAATAAGGGAAAATGTGCATATCAGCAAAACCTATTGAAGCAACATTAGAAAGAGTTTCTGCAAAGTCTTCATCAGTTTCTTCTGGGAAGCCAACAATTAAATCGGTAGTAATAGCACAACGAGGGAATGCTTCACGAAGCATTTGAACTTTCTTTTTAAATTCTGCAACTGTGTAGTGTCTATTCATTGCTTTTAATGTTTTATCACAAGCAGATTGCATACTTAAATGAAAGTGTTCACAAAGGTTTGGCATAGATTGCATAACTTTGATTAGGTCAGGAGTGATAACATTCATTTCAAACGAACTTAATCTAATACGAGCATTGATTGTAGTTAAAGAACTTAACAAATCAATCAATGACATATCAATATCCTTACCCCAATCACTTAAATTAATACCAGTAAGCACTATTTCGTGATGAGATTTTGCCAAGCGATAAACTTCTACAACGATACTTTCTAAATCACGACTACGACTTCTGCCCCTAATATAAGGAATTAGACAATAACTACAAAAATTATTACAGCCGTCTTGAAATTTTACATAAGCACGAGTACGTTTTGAGTTAGTAACATCTCTTTCGATATTTTCTTCAAAATCTTCATAATCACACGCAGGGTCAACAACATAATTACCTTTTTGTTCTAACAAATCAGGAATCCAGTTTTTGCCCGCAGTACCGACTACCACAGTAACGTTTGGTTTATCTATAAATTTTTGTGCATCATTTTGGCTAGCACAACCACAAACGATAATTTTTGCGTTTGGTGAAAGTTTTTCAAGTTTTGCAATCATTTGTCGTGATTTACGTTCTGCCTCATTTGTAACAGCACAAGTAGATAAAATAAAGCAATCTGCTGGTTCTAATTCGTTAGTAACCTCGTGTCCACGTTTACGCAAAATTCTTGAAATATTTTCTGCTTCATATTGATTTACTTTACAACCTAATGTTAAGAATGATATTTTCATTTGTTTTTCTCCCAAAAATCTAATTGATAATTAACAGCACTTACAAGTGCAACACAAGCAGTTTCTGCTCTTAAAATTGTTTGCCCAAGACTAACAACCTTTGCCCCTAGTGCTTTTAACTTTTCTATTTCCGCCTCACTAAAACCGCCCTCGCTACCTATAACCAAAGCAATCGATTTAGTTTTATCTAATTTAGACAAAATTTCCTTTGCGTTTTGAGTTTCATTTTCATACGCTACAATGATTTGATTAAATTCTTTTAATTTATCTAACAAAAGAGCAAAAGGAAGTGTTTCTTGAATACACGGCAAGACAGCCCTACCACATTGTTTACTAGCACTTACAGCAATCCTATTAAGTCTCTCTATTTTATTACCCTTATCTTTAACAGTACAATATTCACTTTCAAACGGAACAATACTTGCTACATTTAATTCTGTTACTTTTTGAACAGCCCAGTCCATACGTTCTGCTTTAATAAGAGCCATAAAAAGGGTAATATTTGAATGATTATCTTTAATAATAGAAGTATTGATTTGAGCAATAGATTGTTTTTTGCCAACTTCAATTAACGTACAATTATGTACAATTCCATCATTTAAGCAAACATCAATATCATCGCCGACACGCAAACGCAAAACTGAATTTAGATGAACATTTTCATCTTGTGTTATATAGATTAAATTATCATTTTTATTATTTACATCTACAAAAAAACGTGGCAAACTCAAAAGTGCTTTCTCCTTTTTTAATGTAACAATATTATAACACAACACTCCTTTAAAATCAATCTTAAAAACAAAAAATCTTCTATTCGATTAATCCGCATTAAGAATAGAAGATTTTTTTTATAAAATATGACTAAATCTAAATATTAATTATAAATTTTTGACTGATTTGTTGTAATCATTGAATTTGTCGAATTTATCAAGTGGGAATTGCTCATCTAACATCTTGGCTATCTCTTTTTTGTTTTTACCGAGCTTTGGTAATTCAACTTTTACAGTAATTAACATATCTCCATAGACATTACGGTCTAGGTGTTTAATACCTTTGCCACGTAATTTTAGGATAGTTCCGCTTTGGGTATTTTCAGGAATATCTAATTCTAATTTACCGTCTAAACTAGGAATTATAACCTTGCCACCAGTCATAGCAAGAGTAAACGGAACTGGTACATCTAACAAGACATCAAAACCATCTCTACGCAAAAGTGGGTGTTTTGCTACATTTACAGATATATGCAAGTCACCACTTGGGCCTCCACGAAGTCCAGCATCACCATATCCACGCACTGTAACGATTTGACCATCATCTACACCAGCAGGAATATTTATAGAAACTGTTGTTTGGTTGCGTTTTACACCTTTTCCACCACAAGTTGTACATTTTTCACGCACAACTTTACCAGTACCATTACAATTTTTACAAATACCGCTATTTACAATTCTACCAAAAATTGTATCTTGGCTAAAACGAACTTGACCACTACCATTACAATCAGGACAAGTAGAATACTCTGTACCATTTTTTGCCCCAGTACCATGACAGTCTGCACAATCTTCTGTACGAACGATTGAAATATCTCGTTTTACACCTTTGGCTGCTTCTTCAAAAGATAAATTTATACGACAAGTAATATCTCTACCTTTTGTGGCAGTTGGTGCACCTTGTTGAGCACGGCCTCCAAAACCACCAAAGATATTGCCAAAAATATCGCCAAAATCAAAGCCAAAACCGCCAGCATTTCCGCCATTTCCGCCCCCAAAGAAGTCGTTTGGATTTGCACTACCAAATTGGTCATAATTTGCCTTTTTGCTTGCATCACCCAAAACCTCGTAAGCCTCGTTGATTTCTTTAAACTTGGTTGCTGCTTCTGGATTATCTTTATTTAAATCTGGGTGATATTTTTTTGCAAGTTTACGATATGCTGATTTTATTTCATCAGCACTTGCATTTTTATCAACACCCAAAACATCATAGTAATTTTGTGCCACTTTTTTGCTCCATTAATTATTATTCAGCAGGTTTAGCATCTGCATCGTGAACTTCTACATCTGGTGCATCTTTTTTGTCTGCTTCTGCATTTTGAGATGCTGCTTGATATAATTTAGTAATTACATC
>JAGART010000128.1 GCA_017622115.1 Clostridia bacterium | reverse complement strand
TTTGGCTAAAACGAGGTGTCTGCCTACGAGATGATGCAAAATGCTGATTACCTTTTCCACCGTTTCCACCACGTAAAAGAGTAAACTCTTTGTCTGGTTCGTACATATCTACTATAATTTTTCCTGTTTCCGCATCACGCACAAGTGTACCACGTGGCACATTTATTACTAAATTTTCACCACGTTTACCCGCCATATTTCTAATATCGCCCTTTTGACCATTTTCCGCTCTAAAATGCTTTTGATAACGGAAATCCACAAGTGTATTGAGGTTGTCTTTTACTTTTAAGATAACATCTCCACCTTTTCCACCATCTCCACCATTTGGCCCACCATTTGGCACATATTTTTCACGGCGAAAAGAAACAGCACCATCACCGCCATCACCCGCTTTTACAATAATCGAAACTTTATCTATAAACATTTTTATTCCTCCTTTGAATTTTAATATTTACAAATTCTTACTTTTGAAAAATTTACATTCTCCACTTAACTTACAATTTGCACAATTTGGATTTTGCGCTTTACAATGATATCTTCCAAACAGCACAAGTCTAAAATGGCTGTCGTGATTTACAAATTGTGGATATTTTTTAGTCCATTGTTTTTCTACTTCCAACGGGGTTTTTGCATCGACTAACCCGAGCCTATTAGTTACCCTTAACACGTGAGTATCTACTCCTAATTTTTTTGCACCAAATAAAGCACTAGACACCACATTTGCGGTTTTTCGCCCCACTCCTGGTAGCGTTTCTAAAACTTCGGGGTCATTTGGCACTTTACCATTAAATTTCTCATTTAAAACTTTACATAATGCCAAAATGTTTTTTGCTTTGTTATGATAAAAACCTGTGCTATAAATTAACTTTTCCAAATCTGTTTGAGTTAGTTTTTGCATAGACACACTATCTGGATAATCTCTAAATAATGTACTTGTTACAACATTTACACGTTTATCTGTGCATTGTGCACTCAAAATCACCGCCACCAAACATTGAAAATCGCTATTGTAGTTAAGTTCTGGTTTAGGATTAGGAAATAATTCAATCAAATATTCCATAACCTTATTTATCATTTGTAAATTCCTTTTATATTAGTCTTTCCAAACTTTTTAAATTTGATTTTAACTTTTATCTCTTTTGCTTAAAATGACTATAGTGTTTTTATTTAAAAATTCATTGATTGCTCACTTATCTTTTTAAGATTTTGCTTTTTTCTTTCTTTATCAAGTATAGTTTTTTGAGTTTTAACTATTTTATCAAAATGATAATCTTTGATAGTATCTGCAATTTCTATTATAGTTGGCACATCTACTATAATATCATTTTTTTGCGTAACAAGACTTTCTTTAATTTGTTTTGCTTGTTTACTTAATTTAATTTTTTTCAAAATATGCATAAAATCTTGCAATTTATACAACTTACAATGATTTGGCACATTTTTATTTTCTAAATCTAATGCTAAATTGTAATCTTTTAGCAAATCTGGACAACGTATGTAAAAAGGTTTTCTATAAAATTTTATATCATTTGAATAAGAATAAATTTTGTTCGTTCTTAAATCTTTTACTTTGCTAGAATTCTGATTAAAGATAATGGGCACAACCTCATAATAAACATAGTCAGGAAATTTTAAACCTTCTTCATTTGTTTTAGTTACTAATTTAAAACATAATAAAAAATATATATTATTCAAATCTACTAACTCTTTGTTAGTTGAGTTTCCCCCATCATTTTTTAGCAAATACTTATTTTTTAAATTGTTTAATAGCAAAATTTTAGTCCTTTTATACATTATATTTTATATTAACAAATTTTAAACTTAAAGTCAATATTCGAAGTTGTAATAATAAGTAAAAAATTAATGTCTTTATAAAAAATCATAATTTTTTAAAATTATTTAATAATTTTATATTTAATTTGAATTGTAATATATGATTTTAAATAAAAAAAGCCCTTTAATTTAGGCTTTACGAAAACTTCTTTTTAAAAGACTCCAAAACTTTGTTTTCTATACGGCTAACTTGTACTTGACTTACCCTCATTTCTTTTGCTATTTCGCTTTGAGTTTTATCTCTATAATAACGCATAATTATAATTTTTCTATCACGAGGATTTAACGAACTAATTAATTGCTTTAAAATAAAGTGGTCTAGTTTAGTTTCTTCATCTTGTGTATCCGCAATACGCTCTTGCAAGGTTACACTTCCCTCATCAGTTTGGTCAACTGGTGTAGCCAAACTCATAGGATATCTTGCACTATCCATAGCAAACACAACATCTTCTGGTGTCATATTTAACGCTTTTGCAATTTGTGCAATATCTGGTTGCTCTGCTTGCATAGGCAATGAAGATATATATTTGTTTATTTCTATCGCCTGTGCTTTTATGGCTCGGCTAACTTTTATATAACCATCATCTCGCAAAAATCTTTTAACTTCGCCAGCAATCATAGGCACAGCATACGTACTAAATTTAACCCCAAAATTAAGGTCAAAATTATTAATCGCTTTTACAAAACCGACACACCCCAACTGAAATAAATCATCATAATCTACTCCTTTATTTCTGTATCTACGAATAACACTTTTAACCAAAGGATAATTTTGATTAATGAGCATATTTTTGGCTTCTTCATCACCTTTTTGTGCTAATTTTATTAGCCTTAAAGTTTGCTCATAATCAGCCATTTACACCCCCAAATTTTGCCAACTTTTTATTTGTTAAAATCTTTTTCATTTCCACAATTACACCGCTATCAATATTTGGCTTTATTTGCACTTCGTCCATAAAACTTTCCATAACAGTAAAGCCCATACCTGCACGTTCTTCTGTTGGTTTTGTAGTGTAAAAAGGTTCTCGCACTTTTGCATAGTCCTTAATCCCTACACCTGTATCGCTCACTTTTATATGTACTTCTCTGTCCTTTAACCCTACCCACACAGTTATTTGTCCACGTGTGTTTGGATAGGCGTGCACAACACAATTTGTAACCGCCTCACTCACAGCTGTCTTAATATCAGTAATTTCATCTAATGTAGGGTTTAATTGCACACAAAAACCTGCCACCGCACTACGTGCAAAACCTTCATTTACTGAATGTGATTCAAAATTAATCGTAACTTCATTAATATATTCCATTTTATTCCCCTTAACTAATTTTTGGCATAACATCATAAAGTGCTGTCATAGTAAAAATTTTGTCAGCCTGTGCACTTGGATTAGATATAAAAATAGGTATTTTCCTTTCTTTCATCTTTTTGTATCGTCCAATCAACACACCTATCCCTGTGCTGTCCATAAACTCTAAACCAGACAAATCAATCACTATTTGATTAAATCCACTTTCTTGCATTTGGCTATCAAGTGCAGTACGGGCATAGTGTGCCGTATGCTCATCTAATTCGCCTATAATATTAATAATTAAAGTATCTTGAAAAATCTTCGCCGTTACTTGCATAGTGCTTCCTCCTAAATAGATTTTAACACATACAACAATACAAAATTTTAGAAAGTTTGTAGATATCAAACGAATTTTAGCGAAACAAAAAAGCCCAAAACTTGGGCTTTTTTAATTAAATAATTTCTTTTTTTAATTTTTCATATTCTTCTTGTGTTATTGCTTCACTATCTAATAATTCTTTAAGTTTCGCTAAACGTTCTACTTGGTTGTTATCTGGCAATAACTTTGGTGCATTTGTATTTTTAGTTGCTATATATTGATTTGCTACATTTCCAATAACTTTTGTTACTTTATTTGGCGTTTCAGCAACATTTGCGATAATCACTGCTGTTTTTACACCTACTTCTACTGTTGTTTTTGCAACTTTTGCTATATCTATATGTAACGCATCTGTTGTTTCTGTTATAGATTTTTTAACTTTTAAAACATTTCTAACAAACTTATTTTCGCCAGTTAAAAGCTTAAATATTTGGTCTGTAAAGGTTTTTGCTTCATTTTTGCTTGCAAAATCCATAATTTTTGCATTATCTAAAAAATAAATTTCTACTCGATTTCCTTTTCTTATAACTTGTACATTATCGTTATAAATTTTTATAGTATCAACACCACAAATATCTACATCTATTTTTTCCGCTTGTAAAAATTTTTTTGTGCGAGTAGTAAAAACTACATTTAAGTTAGTTAAAATTAACTCCACATTAAACTGCGGTTTTGGGCTATCTTCAAAAGATACATTCCCCTTAAATAATACTATTTCGTTTTGTTGTAAAGAATAATTTTCCATAAGTATCTCCTAAAATTTTTTAAAACTTATACAAGTTTCATAATAGTACTTGTAAATTTCGCGAATTGAATTCATACAATATTGTAACACTAAATAATTTTAAAGTCAAACGCTTGGGTGAAATTTAACCCGTATATTAATTAAAAAAAATCATAAACTATAAGTTAAATAAAATCAGAGGAGTAATTTATGAATATAAGTCAAGCGGTTGCTTTTAGAATAGCAGAATTGTTAAAAGAAAAAAATCTAACACAATACAAATTAGGACAACTTGCGTGTTTATCTCACGATACAATAAAAAGCATAATGAAAGGTAAAGCAAAAGGAGTAAATTTAAAAACAATAATCGCTGTTGCCGATGGTTTTAATATGACAGCTAGTGAATTTTTAAATTCACCTTTGTTTGAATACAATAATTTAAATATGGATTAATAAAACAAAAAAGCCCAAGTTTTTGGGCTTTTTTAATTATTTAAATCATCATTAATATTATTACTTGTACTTTGCACATAAACTGCTGTAATTAGATTATCCATTACTTGTGCTTTTGTAAGTCTAATACTTTTTTCACTTCCTAAATTGTTGCCATTCAAATCTTCCCAGTGGCTAAATGTATAACCTTGTAAAATTTGTTTTGTAACAAATGTTATTGTGTCTGTATCTATTAAATTATCGTAATTATCAGTAATCACATAAGCAATTCCACCAAATGTACTTTTAGCCAAAACACCCTCAATACTTGCACCAAAAACCGCAATATATGTTTCATTATTCGTTACTATTTGATTGAGCGGGTTTTCTAAAATTTGAGCATTATCGCTAGCACGCAACCAGTATAAAAAGGCAACTCCTGCCGAAGCAATTGCTATTGAAGATACATTTTGATTGTACGTAATTGAACCACCAGCATAAGAAACACTACCACCTTCTGTTGCTTGAATAGTAATTGTATAATTATTTATTTTCCATACTGCATAAAGTGTTATTGTTGCACCATTTGTTGTAGTTAGGTTAGAAACACTTTGAGCATTTGTATATGTCGCAGTTGTAGCGGTAGATCGGAAGAGCACACGTCTGAACTCCAGTCA
>JAGART010000127.1 GCA_017622115.1 Clostridia bacterium | reverse complement strand
TACTTTTGCAAAATTTGTCGATAATTCGAAATATTCTCGTAAAATCAAAAAAAGAGAGCAAAACGCTCTCCAAAAATAACAAAACAAGACCAATCGTTTTAAAGTGAGTGCAAACTCCTACAAAATTAAAACCGAATATGCAAAAAATAAATGTCGCTATTCGCCAATGGTCGAATTTGCCTATTACTAGACAGGAGTAAAGTCCCTTCATCTCTACTTCTTGACGTACTCCTAAAAAAGCGAGTAACATTCCCAAAACAATCCTAAAAAACAGAATTGGAGTGAAGCGGCAGGACGGACGCAATAACTCACCCAAAAGGCAAGAGAAAAAAAACGAGCCCGAGGAAATCCCCGAGCGAACGAGCCGACTACAAAGAGCCGGAGCGCAGCCAGCAAAAGAAACCTCTCAAAAAATACACCCAACTTGTTGACTTTAACCCTAAATAAAGTTTTACGTTTGCAACTTTATCTAATAATAGTATAACCGCAAAAACTAGAAAAGTAAACATTTTGGACACACAAAAAATTGTAAAAAAATGTAAAAAAGCGATATAAAAAATCGCTTTTTAATTATTCTTTTATAAATCTTGATTCTAGTAAATCTCTATTATTAACAAACACTTGAATAGTACTATTTTTGTAATCTTCGGCAGTACACATATCAAAAGTTTTGAGTGCCAAACGCATTTTTGCAGTTGTATTTGCAAAAGGTTGAGCCAATAAAATTTTAGAATTAAAATGAGTATTAAGAGTTAAAGTTGTTTCAGTAATTTCAGCATTAGCAATAATAGCACGCATATCTGCAAGATTTCTGCCTAATTCCATAAAAGCAGTATAAATATCTGTGTAAACTTTGCTACCAAAAATATCTACTTGGTCTGCTTTTGAAACGTATTTATTTTCGTATTCGTTAGTATTAAGCAAAATTGCATTTGTTTTTGTAGAACTAAACGCACTAACAACATTCAATACTTTAAAATATTCGTCCATAATCGCAATTCTACCATTTGCAACACGTATAGCATAAACTTCTTGTCTTTGAATTGCGTGAATTTTCACTTCATTTGGCCAGCAAATTTCGATATCGATAATACGCATATCAGGATATTTTTCTTCCAAATTTTCGATTGCTTTATTTTTATCTAACAAAAAAACACTATTTGCTTCTAATTTTGAAGATTTCAATACCATATTATTAGATAAATTTGCCAAAGTACCTGTTGGAGTATTGTACCAAACTAAATTTGCTTTACGAACACTAAACACAGTACTAGACAATACGACCAACAAAACAATCACAGCCAAAACAGAAACAATAACTGCAATTTTTGCATTTTTACTCATAAGTACCCCCTAGATTACTTTTTTAATACTTGCCCCTAAATTATTAAGTACGACATTTAAATCGCAATAACCTCTTTCGATATGATGAATATCATTCACAGTAGTATAACCGTGAGCATTAAGTCCAGCAAGCACCAAACTTGCCCCACCTCGTAAGTCTTTTGCGTAAACTTCTGCACCGCTTAAAAAAGGAACACCTTCAACGACAGCAGTACGTTCTTTTGCTCGTACGTTCGCCCCCATTTTAATTAATTCAGGCACAAACTTAAAACGAGATTCAAATAAATTTTCTTGAATAACACAACAGCCACGAGAAACAGTTTGCAGAGCCAAAATTTGTGCTTGTAGGTCTGTTGGGAAGCCTGGATAACTTTGCGTTTCCACAAATCCAACACTTTTTAGTACTTTTGGACTCTTTAAATAGATTTTATCACTTTTTACACGTAAAACGCAACCAGAATTATGCAATTTGTCAATTAAACTTGCAAAAAAATGCGGATTGCAGTTTGTAACTTCAATTTGTCCCCCTGTAATAGCCCCAGCAATTAGATATGTACCAGCGATAATTCTATCACCGATTGGAGTATATTCAACGCCATAAAGCCTATCTACCCCATCAATTTCAATAGTACTTGTACCTGCTCCATAAATTTTAGCACCCATTAAATTTAAAAAATTCGCCAAATCAGCTATTTCAGGTTCTCTTGCACCATTTAAAATAGTTATATGCTCTTTACCTAGTACAGCACACATCATAAGATTTTCCGTAGCCCCTACACTAGGATAATCCAACACAACTTTACCACCGTGCAAATTAGAAGCATCACAATTAATAACTCCGTGGCTTTCTGTGATTTTTACCCCCATATCACGCAACCCTTTTAAGTGTAAATTTATAGGTCTTAATCCTATATCGCACCCCCCAGGGTAGGCTACACGTGCTCTTTTAAATCTCGCTAGCATTGCCCCCAAAGTAAAAATAGAAGAACGCAATAATTTAGCAACCTCAACAGGAACAAAATTTGGATTTGCATTTTCCCCATTTATAACAACAGCATCATCTTGAAAAACAACTTTCATATTTAACTTTTCTAATATTTTACACATATTCAAAACATCTACAAACTTTGGACAATTACGCAAAATAACTTGTTCTTCACACATAATAGTCCCTGCTAAAATAGGTAGATACGCATTTTTTGCACAATCCACCGCAACACTTCCATCTAATTTATACCCACCAGTAATTATGTATTTGCTCAAAATAATCTCCTTTTAAATATCTAATATATAATATGAAAAAAGAGAAATAAAGTGAAAAAGGCGGTTTCCCGCCTTTTATTATCTTAAAATCATCAATAAATCTTCAAGACTGCTGTATAGGTCTTGCTCTTCTTCATCAAGGTCATCACCCTTTGAAGCCAAAATATCTTCGATTTCTGAAACTAATTCGTGTCTTTGTTG
>JAGART010000126.1 GCA_017622115.1 Clostridia bacterium | reverse complement strand
GTACTGCACCAGCAGCACCGCCTTCACTTTGCATTTCTACAACTTGCATAGGCTTACCCCAAATGTTAGGTTTGCCAGCACTTGCCCATTCATCACAAGCCTCCGCCATAGGTGAACTTGGTGTAATAGGATATATAATCGCTACTTCGTTTGTAGCATAAGTAGCCATAGCGGCTGCTGTATTTCCATCTGTCGTTAATCTTTTCAACTTAAATTGCCTCCAAAAAAATATTCAGTTTATTATAGCACTTTTAGTGCGTTTTAGTCTAATGTTTATGTACAACTTTATAAATTATTAATTTTATTGGCTTTTTATTGAAGTTTGTGATAAAATATATATTGAGGTGTAATAATGAAAAGAATTAAAATAATTATTCAATTTTTGGGTACTAATTATTCGGGTTGGCAAATTCAGCCAGAACAAAAGACTGTACAAGGGGAAGTTACAGAAGCAATTTTTCAAGCATTGGGTGAAAGAGTAGATTTGCAAAGTAGCGGACGTACTGATGCAGGAGTACACGCATTAGCAATGCCTGCACATTTTGATACTAATACTAAAATTAATTCGGGCAATATTTATAAAGCGATTAATGCTTATTTACCAGAAGATATAAAAGTATTAAGTAGCGAAGAGGTAAAAGAAGATTTTCACGCTCGTTTTGATGTTGTGGAAAAAACTTATGAATATCATTTTTACGCTAGTAATGTGCGATTACCATATATAGATATGACAAGCGCTAGAATTTCTACACCTTTTGATTATGAAACAGCAAAAAGTGTTTGCGAGTATTTTATCGGTATTCACGATTTTGTTGGTTTTTGTAGTGCAGGAAATCAAACAGCGACAACTATTCGCAATATTAGAAAAATCGGCCTTAAAAAAGAGGGCGAAAAATATGTGTTAAGCGTAACGGGTGATGGATTTTTATATAATATGGTTCGTATAATTGCTGGCACTATAATTGAAGTGGGGCAAGGAAAAATAAAGGCTCAAGATTTGCCTAGTATTATAGAAAGTAAAGACCGTGCGAGAGCGGGTAAAACAGCAGAACCCCGTGGTCTTGTGCTTAAAAATGTAAAATATAAGTAAATTGTTAATTGCTAAAATTTTACTTAAAACATCTTGACTTTTTGTTAGTTTTAGTGTAAAATAGTTAAATCTATTAGAAATTAGCGAATTAGCCCCTCTCTAATGTTTGTTAGATAAAATATTTTATTTAATTTTTTCGGAGGAAATTATGAAGACTTTTATGCCAACTAGTGCAAACACCGAAAGCAAATGGTGGGTAGTTGACGCAACAAACATTCCATTAGGTCGTCTTGCAAGTCAAGTAGCAGCAATTCTTCGTGGTAAGAATAAACCTACTTACACACCACACGCTGATATGGGTGACCACGTTATCGTAATCAACTGTGACAAAGTCCTTTTGACAGGTAACAAAATTAATCAAAAAATGTACAAATATCACACACTTTACCCAGGTGGAGATAGAGAAATCGCTTACAGCAAACTTATGCAAGAACGTAGTGATTTCGTTGTAGAACGTGCAGTTAAAGGTATGATGCCTAAAAATGCATTGGGTAAACAAATGCTTAAAAAATTGCGTACTTACAAAGGTGAAGAACACAATCATCAAGCACAAAACCCTGTAAAATTAGAAATCAAAGGAGGTAGATAATTATGGCAGCTAAATCAATTCCAAACCCATACACAAACGCAACAGGTCGTCGTAAATCATCTATCGCAAGAGTTCGTTTGATTGCAGGTAAAGGTAAAATCGTTATCAACCAAAAAGACATTGAAGAATACTTCGGTCTTGCAACATTAAAACAAATCGTTCGTCAACCATTAGTATTGACAAACACAACAGAAAAATTTGACGTTTTCGTAACTGTAAACGGTGGTGGCTTGGGTGGACAAGCAGGTGCTATTCGCCATGGTATCGCTCGTGCATTAGTTAAAGAAAACGAAGAATACAAAGGTGTTCTTAAAACTGCTGGATTGCTTACACGTGACCCTCGTATGAAAGAACGTAAAAAATACGGTCTTCACAAGGCTCGCCGAGCAGTACAATTTAGTAAACGTTAATTTAATAGGGAACGTGCAAGTTGCAAGGGATTTATTCTCTTGCAACTTACTTTTTAAACCCGAGAATGAAAGAGCAAGGCGAGGAGCACAAGGCTCGCCGTGCAGTACAATTTAGTAAACGTTAATTTAATAAGGGAACGTGCAAGTTGCAAGGGATTTATTCTCTTGCAACTTACTTTTT
>JAGART010000125.1 GCA_017622115.1 Clostridia bacterium | reverse complement strand
CCTCGTACAAATCCAACTATATTAGAGGAAATTCCAAATTCCTTTAATAATGCACTTCGTGAGTATATTCGTAGCGAAGTAAACTTGATAGATAACCTGTTGCAAATTCAGTTTTTAGATGATGAAGAAGAAAGACAAACAACAGTCTTTAACATCATTAGGCGTAGATTAGATGCTTTGGATACTCTCACTAGTTTCTTTGCGGGCGGAATTTTTGCCTAAAATAGGGCGATTTTGTTTTGCTAATTAAATTTTATGTGATATAATGCATATTATGAAATTAAATTTGAGATTAGATGACGATTTGCTAGCATTGGCAAAAATTTTTAAAGAACACAGTAGAACCCTTTATATTGTTGGCGGTTATGTGCGTAATGCAATAATGGGATTTTGTGAAACTGATATTGATATTTGTAGTAATGCAAAACCGGAAGAAGTATTTTTAATGCTCCTAAATTCTCCATTCTCTTGTAAACTTGTAAATAGAGATTTGGGTACTTTGCATATTTACAATAAAGAGGGTAGTATTGAGTACGAGCATACTACTTTTAGAGCAGAAATTTACGCACAAGGTGGCACTCATAGCCCAGAGAATGTTCAATTTGTAGATGATATAAAATTAGATGCTAGCCGTAGAGATTTTTCAGCAAATGCATTGTATTATGATATTTTAAGCCAAGAAGTTTTGGACTTTTATGGCGGAATTCAAGATGTGCAAAATAGTATTTTAAAGACTGTCGAAACACCAGATATCGTTTTTTCTCGTGATGGACTGCGTATTTTGCGTATGATAAGGATTTCTAGCGAACTCAACTTTAATATTGATAAAGATACTTTTGTTTGTGCTAAAAATTTAGTTGCTCAATTAAATGATATATCACAAGAAAGATTTAATAAAGAAATAGTTGCAATTTTATTCGCTGATTATAAATATCAATCTGTTTGTAATCCAGATGCTGTAATTAATGGTGTAAAAATGCTTACAGATTTGGGTGCTTGGCAGTTTGTTTTACCTCGTTTTTATAATGAGTTAAACGATACACAAAAACAACAAATCAATAATATTGAGTGGAAGTTACTGGCAGTTGCTCCACCTGCTTTGAGAATTGCTAGTTTTACACTTGATTTGTTGCAATCTCTAAACTTTACCCCAACAAAACAAACCATAACTAACATTTTAGGAATTTATGGAGTAATGTTAAACAAAAAGGAATGCGAGCGTCAATTTAAAATTATTTCTGCATTCCTAAAAGTAAAAAATGGATTAAGTACAGAAAAAGAAAGCAGGTTGTTTTTACAGGCAAATTTCGAAATTTTAAACGAGTTGTTTGGCTTATTGAAAATTGCTAATATCGGTCAAAATTTATTTAAACTTTATGACTTGATGCTGTTAGACAAAGTACCGTTTAGTTTAAAAGAACTTGCTATTACTGGTCAAGACTTGATTGAAATTTATCCAGAGTTACCTAAAATTTATTATAGCGATATATTAAATAATTTACTTAAAAGTTGTGCAATTTATCCCGAACTAAATACAAAAGATTCACTTCTTTTTACAGTTCCTGATGAATTAATGCGTGTAAATACAAAATAAAAAGAGCAAAATTTGCTCTTTTTATTGTTTTGATTAGCAAAATCTAATTGTACCTTCAAAACGAATTCGACAGCAACGATTGTTGTCAAAATCTTTGCGATTATCACGGCAGTTGTAGTTGTTTTTGTATTCGCAATCTTGTTTGTGTTGTTTTGGTACACATCTACAAATGCATTCAAAACATTGTGACCTTGAATCGTGTTTGCATTCTTTACCCCAACCATTTTGAGTGTAGCCACCACAATTTGAGTATTCTAATTCTTTCTCTTTTTGATAAGGGCATTGACTGCGTTTTTGACATTCATTTCCGTAGTTGTAGTATGCTCCGCAGTTTT
>JAGART010000124.1 GCA_017622115.1 Clostridia bacterium | reverse complement strand
ACAGCACCTATTACAGGAATTAGCGGTGTACAAGTTGTAGGAAACCGTGTATTACAAGAAAATAACGAACCTGTAATTTTCTCTCGACTTGATGCAAGTAATCCTAATTCATTTAATCTAACTACAAACACATCATTTGGTTGGACTTGGAATGAAAAGCAAAGTAACGCCCCTATTACAGCACAATACTTGTATGCAAGCATTAATAAAACAAGTAATTTTGATATTAACAGCGAAGTTACAGTTTCTGCACTTCAAGCACAAGCAAATAGCGGTGCAGTATATATGCCGACAAACGCAACTTTGGGTGGATTTACTCCTGCAATGGAATACAAAAAAATCAACCTAGACACAGAAAGTTTAGCAACAGACTTATTATCATCTCAAATTATCAACACAACACAACTTGCAATACTTTTATTAAGTGATGCCGCTGGCAATACTGCAATTTTTGCTACAATTTTAGATAACACAGATACACAAGTATTACAAATCGAACCTCAAACTGCTTATGTAAACGTAATTACAAAAGACACTAATTTTTACTGGGGTACTCACAAATCTATTAGAGCAAATGATATATCTAGTACAGACGGAGTAATTGCAGATATTTATGATTTTGTTAGTAACGATTATAACTGGACATTAAATAACAACATTTATGAATCAAATGCAATTATTAAAAATGCATTTACAAATATGAATGTTACAGCGACAAACAGCATTAATCTTGCATTAAAAGAAGTACGATTTAGTGCTAATGATGGATATGATTCTAGTTATACTCCACGAGTATTTTCAAATGGAAGCACTCAATTTGCACAAAACTGGTTTGCAACAGTAACAGTTACACCTGGTGCTACCTCTACTGATGCTTACACTTCAAAAGTATTGATTGATGGAAATTCTATTACTACTGCTATTACACACACACTTGACAATGGAGAATTTAGATACACATTATACGTTTGGGATTCAATGAACAACTCAAATGCTGGTGGATTAAATATCGAGGTAAACCTTGACAAATCTTTGGGTTCTTTACGTAGTTATAATGAATTTTTATCTGCTGATGGATTAAGTCTTGACTACAATAGAAATCCTAATTTGGGTGAAATTACAGATAGACAATATGTATCAAACAACTACTCAACAAATCGCCGTTTCTTAACATTCAGTTGGACAGAACCACAAGAACACTTCAAAATTAAAACAATTACATTAGACTTCTATCCTTTTGCTTATGCACAAGACTCTGAAAATTATCCATATAGTGAACAATCTACACAAGTAACATTATATGATAGCAGTACTGGTTATGATTTATTAAATAAAGTTACAAAAGAAGGTATTTCTGCAACATATTATCAAACTAATATATTGATGAAAATAGAATTTTCTAAATACTTTAATGATTCAGCCAGTCAAGAAGGTAAATATGTAATCACTCGTACTTATGATGATGAAGGGTTTGATGAAGCACATTTAGAGGGTGATGTAAAAGTTAAGACTTATACATATTATCTTGACCGCAACAATGTTATTTCTAATGACAAACTATATGGTGATGTAAACTTACAATTTGGTTATAACAAAGGCGAATATGAAAACTATCCTAACTACCCTAACACAGCAAGTGGTAAAATAGTTTTTGATGAGTTTGGTCGTGCAACAACAACTGATACTTTTAATTCAATCAACTTTGACACAACAAATTTAAGAGCAAATGCTCCAAACTCAATAGTTATTGATAGTAACATTTTACCTGCAAGTGTTATGATGAGTTGGTGGCAAGAGAAAAACTCAAACGGTTTAGCAGGAAACTACATTTACGACAAATATTATTATTCTGTTGATGATGCGTTTAATAAGTTAAATGAAGTATTAGGAGAATACAAATATTCATCTCGTATGCAAGTTGCTGTACAATTTTTTGCTAGAAATTCTACATCAAACTATGCATTTTCTAGTCAAACATTCTATTCAACAAAGCCATCAACTACAAATGGCACATTAACAATTAATGATTCTCGTTCTTTGACAGAACTTAACAAAGCATTTACAAGTGTTGGTAGATATCGTGTGATTTTATTTGACTTGGCAAACTATGATGGTATTTTGAGTGGTAATCCTTATACAGACTTTACAAAACTTTCTTATGCTACCCTCACTCCAAACTACACAGTAATTAACTTTGAACTTACAGGTCAAGCCCCAACATTTAATTATCAAGTAGGTTTAAGCAACTATACAAACATTGATGTAACAATTCAAAATATTACAAATGAGAGCAAGGCTCGTATTACTTGGAGCGACCCTAGTGATATTTACACTGCTCAAATTGCATTTAATGACATAACTATTACTAAAAAGACTTATACAAAAGACTCACCTCGCCTCAATAGAGATGGTACAGATGGAAATAGTGCAAGCACAGAAACAAGAGTATTTTCTAATCCTATACTTTTAACTTGTGATGCAACAGAAAAGACATTACTTTCACAAGACCCTAATGAAGTTGAGGGTGTAACATACATTTACAAAGAAACACAAGATGAGTTGTGGCAAATTGTAAATAACGGATTAAGTGTTGATAAACTTATGCTTGCAGAATTCTACAAGATGAAAGTTAATGGTATTTACAACTACTACCTCTTACTTCCTCGTGCTGAAATTGAAGACATTACAAAGAATGAAAACAAACTTGCTGATGTAGAATATCAAACAACAGTACATTACATAGCAAAAGATAGCAATGATTATATTGTAAATGGAA
Organism: Clostridia bacterium; assembly: GCA_017622115.1. Classification (GTDB taxonomy): domain Bacteria; phylum Bacillota; class Clostridia; order Christensenellales; family UBA1242; genus UBA7867. The sequence goes on along the minus strand of JAGART010000124.1, from coordinate 9,167 downwards.
ATCTTACAAATTATCAAAAAACTCAAAACTTATATGTAGATAATACAGCACCTTATTGGAACTTAATTGATTTAATCGAAAATGATGTATATATTAATTCTATCAGTGATAATTTTGCTGATTACTTAATCGAAAATCTTGACAATCCAGATGTTACATTCTTAAAATCATATGCATTTGCTGTAAATACAGACTTTATGTTAAATTATAGAAACGAATACGAGTCTGGCACATACTTCTATTATTGCGAACGCACAGACTATGACGGCTCTAAAATTGGACAAACTACGGTAACTTCACAAGAGGGTTACGAATCTGCACCACGTTTTGATAAAGGTTTAGAGAAATATGTACGTGCTACATATCAAAACATCGACGAAGGCATTACTGGTTCATTCCCTACAAAAACTGGTTACTATGATATTATTGAGCAAGACCGTGCAGGTAATTTAAGAGTTTATACTGTATATGTAACAGAAAACGAACATTTAATTGATGCTTCTATTAATGAAAGCAACATTGATATTAGTACTAATATAAATAGTACACAAGTAATGGTTGATAATGTATTAATATTTGACAATGCAGAACAAATTATATTTAATAGTAAAGATTTTGCAATCGATAGCATTACAACACAAGACTATTGGTTAAAGTTTAAATTCCAAAATCAAATGAACCCAACAGATGTTATGGAATATTATCTTGCTCCAACTGATGCTATATTTGATTTAGATATTGACAATGTTACAGATGATATTAATGTAATAATTTCAGCATTCAATACATTTATTGATGAAGTATCTTTAAAAGAGCAACTTGCATTTGGTAGTCAAATTTTAGTTACAATTTCTAGTAGATTAAATATTTCTAATACAGACTTAAAATTCTATATTAATACAGAAGGTCAATTACTTATTAATAGTGAAGCAGACTTCTTAAACCTCATTACACCTGATGCTTCAAACGGAATCTTTACACTCAAATTACCAAACACTACAAATATTCCTTCTACAAAATTGACAGCATTTAATGTATTTAGAAATGGTGATTTGCAAGCGTATGATACAACTCTTACTCCATTACCTACTTTGCCACACGAATTTGAAAGCGAAGAAGCATTAAATGGTTATATCTTCACATTAGCAAATAACGTTACATATAAATTTGAATTTATTGATAACTTTGCTCGTAAAGTAACCTATTCTTACCCTGTTGATAGTAGTTTGATTAAACGTGTAGAATTTAGTGGCGAAACAATAGAATATGCTTACAACGACACTTTATACACTTACACTAGTGATGATGTAAGATTTATATATCAATCTAGTGGACTTCGTATAAAATTATCAATTACAAACTTTGATACTGGCGAAATTATCTATCAAAAATCAGTTACTGATGAAATAGACACACAAAGTCCATACTTTGATTTCATTCAAGAAACTTTATCATCAAACATTATAACATTAAAGTTTAATGCTGATTTAGGTATCCACTATTACGTGCACATTGAGGCAGACAACTACACCGATACAGCAACAAAATTTGATTTTGTAATTTACACTCACCTACCTGATGTAAAACTCACCGATACTTCTGGTTCTCCTATTGTAAACAACATAACTTCAAAAGAAGTATTGATAAGTTGGAACGAAATTACAGCATTGTTTAATCCATACGTACAAATCACTTACCCTGATGGTTCTAGTGCACCTATTGAGTCTGGTGTAAGTGTGATTAATGAAGGAACATACACAATTAACTTAATCAATGATTTAGGTACTTACGATAATGGTACAATAACATTTATTATTCAAGAGTATGCTGTATCGGTTTATGGTGTATATCAAGTAAACTCTACTGGTGAGTTAATTCAACTCTTTGCACACAGTAGCAATTACACTTACTACTTTGATAACGTTGCAACTGCTATTCCTCATTATATGTTTTTGAGCAATGACTCGAACTGGGATAGAAATATTAAAATAGTTTGTAACGAAGATAAAGGCTTAAACTTTGAAGTAATTGCAGAATACGGAAACACTCGCATTTACAGAGTTTATGGTGATTACTCTTATGTATTAGAAGTTTACTTTGCTGTAACAAGAATACCTAGTCTTAATATATCTGCATATACTAATTTTAGAATTGATGGCGATACAACCACCCGTTCATCAGAATTTAAAACAAGTGCGGTTAACATTACTTGGCAAACAACCTTTACAGACAACACAGCACAACCTGATGGCACTTTCAATAACATTTACTCAAACTTCTTTACATTAGAACTTCGCTATAATGGAACATTAGTTGGAAATTACACAACTGGCTCAATTACTTTGATTAACTCTGGTATTTATGAAATTCGTATTTTAGACCCAGTAGGTCAAGTACATTACTTTGGGTTAAACTCAAATGCTACAAGATTTAATCTTACCTTACTTACAAATGTAATTTATACAGTAAATGATAATGCGGCTATTCCTTATGCAACATATTCTAGTGATGTTGATGTATATATTCCTAATTTAGAATACTACGATAGTGCACCTACAATAGAGATTTTTAGAAACAACAAACCATATACTATAACCCCTACTGAAAGCCACTATGTATTTAATCAAGCGGGTGTTTACAGAATTAATATGCGTAGTTCAATTCAAAACATCAAAGGTACAAGTGCAGAAGATTTAGTTGCAACATATCAATTTACTATTGTTTCACCAAACGAAGCATTAAAGACTTACGAATTTACTTCTATGACTGGTTACGAAATTATTTCTATAATTCGTTCTGGTACTGATATTACAGAAGAAATTCGTGGCGAAAATGAAAAAATACTTAATTTAAAAATTGATGAAGAAAATATAGGTATTGGAAGATATGAAATCACTGTAAATGTTGCTAAAAATGGATATATACCTAGCCAAAACTATACATTTAATATTTGGATTAACAACGAAACAGCGACTATTACTCCTTCTCGTGATTGGGGTACAAACGAAACTAGTGCATTTACTCTTACAGTAAACCCTACAAGTGTTTACGAAAATATTGGTGATTGTTCGATTGTTGTAAATGGTGTAACCGTTCTTACAATTAATGCAGAAAACGGAGCAACTGAAAATGTTGAACCTGTTACACTTGAACCATACACCGAACCGGGCGACTATGTAATTCAACTTGTTTCTGCAAGTGGTAATATTTTAGAAAGCCACCGTATTACCATAAAAGTCCCATTCAACACCGCTGCGATTATTTTGATGGTTGTTGCTTGTGCTGTTGTAATTGGATTAGTAATTACATTTATCATTATGCGTCATAGAGTAAAAGTTAGATAATTAAAAAGAAAAGCACCACTCCACTCCTATAAAAGGACAAAAGTGTGCTTTTTCTTTTTATTGTAAATAATTTACGAAGAATATATTTGTAAGATTTTTAAAAAATCGTTTACAAAATTGTCGTAATATGTTAAAATTTTATAAAATATGTTGGAGAAATTAAAATGAAAGAGTATTCAGTAGATTTAAAAAAGTTAGAAAGGCTCACTATTTACCAGTTACGTGATGTAGGTGCAAAGATTGGAGTTAAAAATCCAACAGCATTGCGTGCAGATGAATTACGCAAGGCTATCACTGATGTTGTTACAGGTAAAACACAACCTTATAAAAAGAATAAAAGTGGACGTCCACATAAAACAATTATTCCTGATGAACAATGGGACGAAATAATCGGCTACAATGATAAATTACAAATGTTTAACTCAACAGATGTTCTTTCTTTGTATTCTAATGCTAGTAGTATAGAAAAACACAACGCAGAGCAAGAATTAACTGGTTACGTTGTAAAATTAAATGGAGAACTTGTGTTTATTGTTGGTGAGGCTGATGAAATAACATTAGAAAAATATGCAAAAATCACCACAAATACGCAACATTACACTTTACTCAAAGCGGGAGATATTATCACTTGTACTATTCAATATGAGGAGTTTTCTCATATACCATTTGTTTCAAAAATTTACACAATAAATGAAGAAAAGCCTTCACAAGTAAATACCGATTTAAATAAAAACGCCTTATACAATATTGATAGTCCAAAATTTAAATTTACCCTTCCCCAACTTGAATTTTTAAATGACAAATTACCTATAAAATTAGGTCAAAGAATATTTATCAATGGCGAGCGTGATAGCGGACAAACTTATCTTGCAAATTCTTTTGCAAAAGATTTAAGCAAAGACTACAAAGTTATATACTTTGCTGGTAGTAAATTACCAGAAGAACGAATTGAGCTAGAAAATGTTGAATACTTCTTTTCAACTTTTGATATTAGTCCTAGAAATTTAATTTTTAATTATGAAGTTGCATTTGCTCGTGCAAAAAATTTGGCTAACACAAACCAAAACGTAGTACTTATAATTGATGACTTAACAACAATTATGGAAAATTATGTGCAAATATTTAAACAAAAGTATCCAACATCAGAAAAGGAACACTATATAGATATTTTGCAACAATTAAAAGTACTTTTGGCTTCTAGCAAACTAACAACAGATAGCAGTTTAACTCTTATTTGTTTAGCAAGAGATGCGGATTTACCTATTTTAAACGATTATATACAACAACTAGATAAATTATGTAACACTCATATAGTTTTAGATAAAACAGCATTTTATGACAACAAGCAAGAATTTTACATTGAAGAAAAAACATATAACAATATGGAAAGACGAAGCAATCAAGTATAAACAAAAAAACACAGATTGATTTCTGTGTTTTTTTGTTTTATATGCCAAATATAGTTTCAGCATCAATTATAGAACTTAATTTTTCTTGTCTATCGGCAGGTGTAACTTTGTTTAGATATAATGCATAAACGTTTACATCTACACCAAGGTTACGTTTCCAAGGTGATGACATTCCACCCCATTTAAGGTAAATTCCATCACTACCTATTCCGCTAGTTCTCAATACATCAACTTTAACAACAGTAGCCACATCTTCGCTTGATTGAGTAGTTCTTTCAGTCGCATCACCCAAGTAGATAGTTACAGAACTTGTTTCATCTTTTGTCGTTAAATCTGCTTGATTACCAACCATACCAAGATTAATATAGTTACCTGCATTATCTCCGCCCATATCAGCACTAGGAGTATAAGCATAACTATAAGTACGATAAGTATTTAATTGAGTTGCATTAAATCCTATAATAGTACCAATATTCAATCCTATAACATTTGCCATAAATTGAGCACCATATACATAACAATCTTGCAATACATAGCCCTCTGCTAGTATTGATACATTACGACCTATAATACCACCAGCACTTGTTTGTGCATTTGTGCTATTACGTAATATAATTGCACCATTAGAGAAACATCTTGCAATTGTTGCTTGTCTGATTATTTGTTGCTCATCAGTTTTCTCTTGTCCTTGTGAACCGATAATTCCACCGAAGTAACCATCTTTACCTAAAATATTTACATCACACCAAGAATTTGAGATATTGCCAAAGTTTTGTGATACAAGTCCACCTATTTTAGAATTTGGTTGAGAATTTATAAAGTTTACAAATCCACTTGAAATTGCGTAAACATTATTTATGTTTCCATAGTTATTAACAGCCAAAGTACCAAAGTTAATTTGAGTATCTGCAACATAGTCAATATCATTGCAAACAGCCAAACCAAGATTTGTAATTGTAGTAATTTCACCTATTGTATTAAATAAACCTAAATAAACAGCACTTTCAGTTGTATCTGGTAGTTCGTGAATAACAACTGTATGTCCGTAACCATTAAGTTCTTTAATATTTAAAGTAATAAGTGAAGTAATTGTATAATTTTCTAACGAAATCATCATATCACGAGCAAGAGCATAATAGGTTTCTGGCAAAGTTTTATTTAAGTCTAATAATTGAACAGCCTCTGTTATTTCGTAAGGAGCATTAATTGAACCATCACCTGTATTAAAGTCTAGACCTAAATCAATCAAAGTTGGGTAACCATAGTTTTGTGTTGGTTCTTGTGTCCAATACTCGCTAACAAACATATTTTGTTGCTCTTTAATAAAGTTTAGACTTTCTGCACTAGCCATTTCAGCATTTGTCAAAGCACGAGTAAAGTATGAGTTAAATTCGTTAAGTGAGTGGTTTGCACTTATATTTGAATTTACCAAAATACCATTTTGAATACTATTTGCAAAGTTACCAAACGCTAAACCAATTTGTGTTGAACTGAATGCAGAAATGTTTGTATTTACAATACCTGCTTCAATTAAAGAGTAAATATTTTGTCCAGCAATACCACCGACAACGCCTTCACCCATCAAACTAATTCTACCACTTGTATAGATATTATTTAATGTTGCTTTTTCGTTTTGACCAGCGATACTACCTACATTTACAGAATTTGTAGTACTTGTTACAATTAAATCAACATTTGTATAACAACCAACAACTAAACCATAATTTAAACCAGCCAAGCCACCAATGTTTGCAGTACTATTTGCTTTTACTTTGATTGTCGCCACTTCTTGACTAGCAAGCATTTTACTTGTATAACGATTAGCCACACCTTCACCAAAGTTTGCCACAGTTTTTATAGGACTAGCACTATTGTATTCGCTATCCAAACTTGCCAACTCACCCACAGTAACTTTAAATATACTACCATAGTTTGTACCAACTAATCCACCAATATTACTTGCAGAAGTTGCAGTTAAATCTAATATTGTAAAGTTTATATTGATACTAGAAATCAAAGTGTTGCGTGGGTTTACACTAAATAAACCAAAATCATTTTGAACATAAGTATTTAAGTAGTCGTTTGTTACATTTAAGTTATAGCCATTACCAACTACTCTACGTACATTTGTTAAGTCTGTATTATAAACAGTTGTCAAATCTATATCATTAGAGAACATTATAGTTTTGCGAGTTTTTTCATCATCATTCAAGTAACCATTAAGCATTGAAATTGATTGAACAAATACAGGCACAAATTCGCTACCAGCAGTTAAATCAACCATACTACCCAAAGCCATAGGATAAAGAATTGCCACAACATTACTATTGTTTGTAGTTACTTCTGCAAAAGTCCAGTTTACAAGATTTGGAAGCATTAAAGTACAAGTTTCTGCTGAATAAACTTCTTCTGCACTTAAATTTGTGCCGTAATTACTAAACATACCGCTTAACTCTGCACTATAATAACAACTTTGAACAGCACCCATAGGCTTATTATCTTGACCGACTGCGATTGCCCCAACAATGACACCAATATTTGAAGCATTGAGTTCATTTACCTTACTAATATTCATAACAGCCAAAGATACAGAACTTACAATGTGATTTTCTGCAAATCCAACAATGCCACCGATATAAGCAGGTCTATCACTATTAGAACCGAATGACACAAGTCCAACAGATAAAGCATTTTCAACCGCCAACTGACTTGCACCAACAATGCCACCTACATAGTTTGCACCGCTTGAATTTTCTTGATTATCTGCAAAAATATCGCCAGCAAAACCAACTCCACTTATACGTAATACATTGTTTGATTTTTCAAACGAAGTATATACACCTTCTGCCAAAATACCTTGTTGGGCATTACCAATCAGTCCGCCTATATAGTAGTAAACTGCTGAAACATCTGTACTAATAATAGCGTTACTATACAAAGCATTGTAGATATTTCTTGAAATACCTATAGGTGATTTTAGTTCGCCAGATAAGATAATATTTTCACGAGTAAGTCCATAGATACCACCAACATAAAGACTTGCAAAATCTTGTCCAACAACACTAATTGAGCCTTTACTGCTAGCAACTTGTGTACTATAACCACTATAATTTAGAGAACTATTAGAACCGCTAAATGTCTGTTCGTTTTCTACAAAACCAGCAATACCACCTACATACATTTCACCGCTATTTGCTTCGATATCTATTGCACCGAAACTTGTAGCACCTGAAATATTTGAGTTTTTGAATACACCAGCAATACCACCTACATAGTTTTGAGAACGAGCATTATTTCCTGTTCTTGTCAAAGTAATATCATTTTGAGTACTGAAATTCTTTAACACAACTATACCTTGTGGCTGTCCAACAGCACCACCAAGATAGATTGCACTAGAATTATCTTGTGCTGTTAAATTTAATGAGCCTTTTAAGTTGCCTTCATTTTTAATAGCACCAGTTATATTGAGTATTCCTTCACTTCTACCAACTAATCCACCAAGAGAAATTTCGTAATCTTTATTTTGTTTTGTAGCAAAGTTGATATTGATTTCACCTAATTCTGCACCATTAATTGCATTGTTCACAGTACCGACAGCAAACAAACCACCTACTGCGACAATACTTTCGATTGATGCTGTATCATAATTTGTTACATTTAAATCTGCATCAAAACTTACATTTGTAAATGTACTATTTTGAGATTTTGCAACAAACAACGCAATATTTGTAACAAAACTATTTGTATTAATAGTATCTAAATTCATAATCATTGAATAAGAATTTGTGAATGCAAGTGAAATATTTTCGAAATGAGAAGAATTACTACCGAAAGCGATTAACGCAAAGTCTTGTGTTTGAGCAATATTACTAGCATCAAAGTCGAATGTAAATACAAAGTCAATGTTCATTAATCTAAAACTTCTTGTATATCCAAATAAAGAGTGGAACATATTCATTTGAGTATTTGAGAAATCTTTAAATGTAATTTTTGCAGAACGAGTAGTATATTGTCCAGAAACAATCACTGGCACAGCACCTTCCAACCTACCTTGAACTGGGCTTGTCGCACTACTAGCAAGGCTTCTTCTACCATTTTCAATTACAAAAGTTTCCCATTGAGTACCAGTAATTTCAAGGTCTTTTATAATTCTATTATGACTATTAGTTTTTGTATTACTCATAGCATCAAAGAATTGTTCAACTGTTTCTATATTTGTTACAGGTGAATCATAGCCTAATCTCAATATAGGGAACCTATGATTAAGTTTTTGCTCATCTAGATTCCATACATTTGCATCAAAGCCTTTAAATGAAGAATCATCAACAGAAGTTGCTGCTTTTATAAAGTTTGTAGTTACAATTACGCTATTTAAAGCACCAGCTACATTACCTATAGGATTAATTTCAATATT
>JAGART010000123.1 GCA_017622115.1 Clostridia bacterium | reverse complement strand
TGTGCTTTGGCTGGCGTAAATGCAATAACAACTTGTGAAGAAGCATTCTTCCCTCAAAACTCAAATCCAACATTATTTAAAAAATTAGACGAAACAGCAAAACAAACTGGTTGTACAATCACAGGTGCTGGCTATCAAGATGTATTTTGGGGGAATTTAATCGTTGCCCTTGCTGGTTCAACTCATAAAATCACTAAAATTCAAGGTAGCAGTAGTTATAATGTAGAAGATTATGGTATCGCTCTTGCTCGTGCTCACGGTGCAGGCTTAACACCACAAGAATTTGAAGAACAAGTGGCAAGTGCAGACAATATTTCACCAGCAGAACGCCAAAAATTAATCGAAAGCGGGAAATTTATGCCTAGTTATATGTGGAATGTAAATGGTTGGCTTGCTAGCAAATTTAATTTAACAATCACATCACAAACTCAAAAATGTGTGCCATTATTTAATGATATAGATTTGTCTAGTGAAACTTTGCAAATGAATATTCCAGCAGGTAATGCAACAGGTATGAGTGCTGTCGTAACTTCTCAAACAAAAGAGGGAATAGTAATAGAAACACAATGTATAGGTAAAGTTTATGCGCCAGATGAGTGCGATAAAAACGAATGGACTGTGTTTGGTGAACCTGATACAACTGTAACTATTAGTCGTCCTCAAACAGTAGAATTAACTTGTGCGACTATTGTAAATAGAATTCCAGATTTGTTAAAAGCCCCTAGTGGATATGTAACAACAGAAAACTTTGGATTATGTAAATATAACGAACAACAAAAATAAGTAAAAAATATATAAAAAAAGAACTTTATCAAATCGATAAAGTTCTTTTTTTGTTAGTATCTAACTATTTGTGCAACTTCTTGGTTGGTGAAAGTTAGATTTTTGTTGCATTTTTCGTTGTATTTTTGAGTAATTAATTTTATTGCATTTTGGTCTAATGGATAACGTTTTATTAAATCTTCGCTAGATACTCCATAGCGTTTTTGGAAAAGTTTTTCTTGTAAGTAATATACTTTTTTTGCTGTTGGGTGTCCTATTTCCTCAAAATAGGCATATCTTGCATAAGTTTTTTGTTCGTTTTGTATAAAAGGTGCTGCATTTTGGGCATATTTGTCCATTTCTGTTATGTAATATAGCATATTTCTAATTTTTAAACTTTTGCTAGGACAACCTAATATAAGGGGTACATTTCGTACAAAATCCATACTTATACCTGCATTTTCTATGCTCTTTAATTTATTAATTATAGAACTTGGACTTGTGCTATGTGGATTGCAATCGTAACCTAAAAGGTTAGGGTGCTTTTTAAGAATTTCTTTGCTGAAACCAACATATTCTAAATAAAAATTAGCTTTGTTGATTACTGAAAGAGGATTTTCGTTTTCTGTTGAACAATCCAAACTTAATAATTGAGGGAAAGCCCTGAATTGTTCGGCATCAAAATCTAAAAATTCTTTGTAAAATTTAAGTTTTTGTGCTATTGAAGTTGGATAAGTACTATGAGGGTCGCAGTCCATTCCTAAAATGGGTGGGCAGTCTTGAAAGTGTTTGTTTTCAAAGCCCAAAGTTGATTTTAAAAATTTAATTTTATTTATTAGTGCTGTTGGGCTTTTGCTGTTAGGGTTGCAATCGGCACTTAAAATAATAGGGAAAGCCCTTATATGCTTGTCTGTAAAACCTAAATGTTCGTTTAAAAATATAATTTTATTGATTATAGAAGTTGGATTTATAGATTCTTTATCGCAATTTAGTGTTAAAAGAATGGGTGAATTTTGTAAGGCTTTTTTATCTATGCCATATTTTTTATAAAACTCAATTTTACTAGGAATTGAATGTATGTCATCACCATAGATATCAAAAGCAAAAATGTAAGGGCAGTCGTTAAATTGTTTTTGAGTAAAACCTAAATTATTTTGAAAAAATCTAACTTTTTGAATAAGTGCTGTGGGTGATGTGCTTTCTGGATTGCAATCATAACCCAAAATATTAGGGAAAGCACGAATTGCATCATAACTAAATCCATAAAAATTAACAAGTAAATCAATTTTTGTGGGTAAACAAGTTTCGCTTATTCCTTTTTCGCCACAATCAAGAGTTATAATTCTAGGATATTTTAATATATTCTCTTTTGTAAAGCCTAAATTTTCAGTAATATATTTAATGCGGTAGTCCAAAACCATTCGATGTGCTTCGTCTGTATCAAGATTATCTAATTTTATATATCCAGCCAATTTATAGATTAATTCGGTTGCTTGATTTTTGCTTATTCCAAGACGCTTAATAAAATATTCAATTCCGTTCATAATTCACCTCTTAATTAATGGGATTATAACACAATCTAAAGGTGATTTCAATAGAGTTATTTAAATTTAAGCAAATAAAAAAAGACAAGAATTTTGCCTAATTTTGTTTTAATATATTTTTTATTATAATTTTTTGTATATTTCTTTTGCTCTTTTTATAGGAATGGGTGCAACTTGCTCGCTTAAATTGCGTTCAATTTTGATAACTTCGGCGGTAACTAATTCATTTTTTATACCAAAAGGTACTAAAACCTTATCACCTAAATTTAAGTCTAAAATATTAAAAATATACCACCTAATTTCGTTAGTATCAACAATTTTAACTTTGGCAAAATCACAAAAGTCCAAATCTCTCATTTTGCCACCAGCAAGTGAATGAATCATATTAATATTCCTTTTTATGTTTTTATTCAGTATTTTTTTATTATATCAAAAATATGCTAAAAAAGCAAAAATAATTATTAAAATAAAAAAACGAGTATTAAAACTCGCTTTTTATTAATCATTATTAAGATTTAAAGGAAAGATATAATAACATACAAAATCTGGTTCAGTGTATTCATAACTTATAGAGCCAGTTGCACTTATTAAGCCATTAACATCTTGAAGATAAGAATTTGTACCATTAAAAGCAATTTGGTCTAAATTGTGCAAAGTTATAGATTTTAAAATTATATCACTGTTGAGTG
>JAGART010000122.1 GCA_017622115.1 Clostridia bacterium | reverse complement strand
TGATAAAGTGATTAAATAAGAAACACCACCGATAGTTTCTAGTAATCCCTTACTTTCTAATTCGCTTGTTAAAATAATATGGTCAAAATATGTGTGATTTTTTTTAACAAATAATGTTTGCATTGTGCCAAAAATAATGCGGTGTTCTTTTGTATAGAAGTCATCTTCGCTTAACTCTGTCAAAATCACACTAGGGGCATCTTGACTGATTAATACAGCACCTAACACTGCTTGTTCTGCCTCAAAGTTAAAAGGCAAGCGTCTTGCGCCTGTAAGTTGAGTTGTAGAAGTACTTTTCTTTTGTGCCATTTATTTATTCTCCTGAATCAGGCTTGTTGTTTGCCTTTTTTCTTTTAATTTCTTCACGTTTGCGTGCGATGTATTTTTGTCGTTTTTCATATACTAAATAACCTATTAAACTAGCAACAACAAATATAACTACATCTATTGTAGTCAATACAACCATAGACACATAAGGGCTAATAATTAAGTCAAGAATGATTACTATGGGCAATGCACATAAAATAGATAAACCAAAAACTTTAACTATTTTTACATAATCGTTACGTGTCATAATTTACCTCCTTTGTTTGTAGTTTTAATAGTAACATAATTGTTAAAATTAATCAATGTAAATTTGTAAAATTTTCATATAAATTAATACACTTTTAATCTTGACTTATTTTCGTTTTTATTATAAAATAAAATGTAAATATTGCCTTGGGGCAAAAATTTTTATTTTAGGAGAATTTTATATTATGTATTGGGCAGATGAAATTGCAGAACAAGTGATTGCAAAATATCCTGATGTAGATGTATATACTTGTGCTAGTGGTATTAGTCCTAGCGGTGATGTGCATATGGGTAATTTACGTGAAGTTGTTACAAGTTGGTTTGTTGTAAAGGCTTTGCGTGATAGAGGCAAAAAGACACGTTTTATTTTTAGTTGGGATAGTTATGATGGACTTCGTAAAGTGCCAGCAGACAAAGACCAATCTTTTGTAAAATATATAAAAGAACCTCTCGACCGTATTCCAGACCCGTTTGGCTGTCACGAGAGTTGGGCTAGACACTTTCAACAACCTTTTGTTGATGCGTTAAATCAATTAGGTGTAGAGGTAGAGCATATTTTCCAAGCAGACCGTTACACAAGCGGTGCTTATAAAGAGGGTATGATTAAAGCCGTTCAAAAACGTAAAGAAATTTATGATATAATAATGAGTTTTAAGACACAAGATGAAAATGTAGATGATAGAGAAAACTATTATCCAGTGCAAATTTATTGCCCAGAGTGTCATAAACATACTACAACAGTTACTGGTGACAGCGACAATGGTGCGGTTTTAGACTTTGAATGTAAGTGTGGTTATAAAGGTACTATGGATTTACGTACTCAACATCACGCAAAATTAGTTTGGAAAGTTGACTGGCCTATGAGATGGAAACAAGAGGGCGTAAACTTTGAACCAGGTGGAAAAGACCACAGCACCGAGGGCGGAAGTGCACAAGTTGCTTCTGTGTTGGTTGATAAAATTTACGGCGGTCAAGCGCCAGTGTATCGAGGTTTCGAGTTTATAGGTATTAAAGGTATAAATGGTAAAATGAGTAGTAGTAAGGGTGATGTTATGACTCCTGAAAAAATGCTCAAAGTATATTCTCCGGAAATCATTCTTTGGTTGTACACAAGATATTTACCAGAAAAAGCATTTGATATCTCATTAGATGAAGAAGTTTTGCGTATGTATCACGAGTTTGATAGAATGTATGCACAATACAAATCAGGTGAGGCAGATGAAGTCGTAACTCGCATTATGGAAATGGCACTTTCTTGTCGTCCTGCTGATTTTGAAAATTGTCCTATTAGTGCGCAAAATATTGCAGCATTTGCTCCTATTGTAAACTTTGATATTGATTTACTTGTAGAGTTATTAAATAAAATGGGTGAAAAATGCACAAAAGAGCAAATTCAAGAACGTTTTGACCGAGTTACTTATTGGTTGAAAAACTACTCGCCTGAATCTATTAATACTCTTTTAGAAACTAAAAATGTTGAATATTTTGCTTCACTTAATGATGAAGAAAAATTATGGATTGAAAAACTTGCAAATGAAATTGAAAATAAAGATTTAACAACAGAAGAAATGCAAGCACTTTTGTATGAAATTCCAAAAGTTAACGGCGAACCAGACAAAGCAAGACAAAAACGTTTCTTTGAAATTGTTTATAATTTGCTTTTGGGTAAAACAAAAGGTCCAAGATTGTATTTATTCTTGACTGCAATAAACAAAGTAGATATCTTAAAACTTATTAAATAAATAGAGTAAATTACAAAAAAACACAGATTTAATCTGTGTTTTTTTTGTTGTAGATAATATTAAGAACGTTTTTTGTTTACATATTTTTCTAAATATGCAACACCAAGATACATCACACTTGCTAATATACACAATATTAAAGTACTTGCCATTACTAGGTCTAGTTGGAAAACTTGACTACCATATACAATTAAATATCCAAGTCCAGCACTACTTACTAGATATTCACCTATGATTGAGCCAACCCAACTCATACCTATACTTATTTTTAATACAGATACAAATTGAGGTAAAGAGGCGGGGAGTATTAATTTTGTTAGGATTTGAAATTTGTTTGCTCCCATAGATTGCATTAAAAGTATCTTATCTTTGTCGCATTCTCTAAAAGCGTTGAGCATAGATATTATAGTTATAATTATAGTAATTAATACGCATATAACAATTATACTTTGCATACCAGCACCAAACCAGATAATGATTATCGGTCCAAGTGCAATTTTAGGAAGTGAGTTTAAAACTACAATGTACGGGTCTAAAATCTTGCGTAGTGTTTCACTCCACCAAAGTAAGATAGCAATTAAACAACCTAAAATAGTAGAAATTACAAATCCAAGTACGGTTTCATATAAGGTAATACCTATGTGATAGAATAAATCACCAGATTGATACAAATTACCAATAGTTGATAAAATTCTGCTCGGGCTACTTAAAATTAAAGTGTTGATTAAATTTAATTGTGCAAGTAATTCCCACAAGCCTAAAAATAGAACAAGTATGCCTATTTGTGTAGAGATAATAAAAATCTTTTTATTTCTATGGCGGGCGAGAAACTTTGAATGCTCTTGCGAATAATTAATTTTTTTCACTTATTTAAGATAACTCCTTCCAAATTTTTTCAACTAATTCTTTGTATTCATCAGTCTTTTTTCTTTCTTCTATTAAAGGTATTTTTCTTAAATTTGTAGTAAATTCAGCCTTAACAAAACTAGGTCTTTTTGATAAAACTATAATTCTGTCTGATAAACTTACTGCTTCTCCTAAATCGTGTGTTACAAGTAAACTTGTCTTTTGTTCACGTGTTATAATATCACTAACATCTTGAATTACCAACTTTCTTGTTTGATAATCCAATGCACCAAATGGTTCGTCTAGTAGTAATATTTCAGGTCGCAAAACAAGAGTTCTTATCAAGGCAACACGTTGTCGCATTCCGCCACTTAAATGATTTGGATATTTATCCTTAAAATCATATAGACCATATTTTTGTAGTAATTCTTCCAAATACTTTAAATTAGACTCATCTTTATTTTTTGTGATTTCTAATCCTAGTTTTACATTTTGTAAAACTGTACGCCACTCAAATAAATGGTCTCGTTGAAACATATAGCCAATTTTATTTTTAACTTCATAAGTTGGCGTCCCATTTAAAAATATAGTTCCACTACTAGGTTTTAAGATACCTGCTATTATTGATAGCAAAGTAGTCTTACCACAACCGCTAGGACCAACAATAGAAATAAATTCGTTGTTATCAGCATAGAACGAAATTTTTTCTATCGCTTTTGTTTCATCTTTTAAAGTATGATAATTTAAAGATACATCTTTAATTTCTAATAAGTGTTGCATAAATCCGTCCATAAATATAATCTACATTGCCATTATATTAAAATAAAATTGAAAATG
>JAGART010000121.1 GCA_017622115.1 Clostridia bacterium | reverse complement strand
ATTGCAGGGTTGGAAAAACAAAAAAAGGGTGAGGCATTTATAAAAGATACACCAATCAAAAAAATTAATTTTGCACGTGATGTAAGTTTAGGATACCTCACAAATCGTGCGGTGTTTTTTGAACGTAAATCTGTTTACAAAAATCTTGAATGGGCTTTAAAAGTTCACAAAGTAAATAAAAAAGAAAGACAACAACGTATTCAAAAAGTGCTTGCTGATTTTGAAATTTCTAATTTAGAAAAAGAAAAAGTAAGTTCACTTTGCGAGAGTGATAAGAGGTTGGTGCAAATTGCTCGTATGGCTTTGCGACCATTAGAAATTATTTTGTGTGATGATGTGTTGTCTGGTGAAGATACTGCTACACAAGAAAAAATTAAATCTGCTCTTAAAAAGTTATTCGCTTTATCTCCAAAAGATAAGATTATCATTATGACTAGTGAAGATGAAAATATTTGTAAAGAATATGTTACTCGTATTATTCATATGGATTCTGGGTGCTTTGTGGAGAAACAAGATGAAGAGTGATTACGCAGATAGGGTTGCAATTAGTTCAACTTTACTGGGTAAGTTATTATCAAATTTAGAACAAGATAGTCTAGGAAATGTTAATAATATTTTGCAAGATAAAAATGTAAAACGCTTCTTATGTGATGAAGAATTAATTCACACAGCGGAAGTGTTTTTTGCAAATAATCTAAATCTTATAAAAACAAGTAAAGAATTAATTGTACATAGAAATACGTTAGTTTATCGTTTGGAAAAAATAAAAAAATCATTAGGATTAGATATTCGTACTTTTGAAGATGCTGTAACTTTGCAAGTGTTGCTTGTTTTAAAGCGAACAGAAATAAAAAGAAAACGTCAAGCCAATAAAGTGGCTAGATTACAAAAGTTAAAATGATATATAGATTAATCTGTTTTTTTGAGTTTTAATATTTCAGATTGAAATTCAATTTTAGTTTCAAATTTAGATGAGGTTTCCTCATCTTTTTGTTTGCGTTGTAAAAGGGGTAAAACGATTTTGATTAATTGTGCTATATCTATTGTTGGACTGCTTTTTTGCGAAAAGTTAGCATTTTTTTGCTCAAAATCGTTATTTTTATTAGGTACTATGCTTTGCATAGTATTGTGCATAGTATTAGTTTTTTGCGTGTTTTGTGGGTTAAAATCATATTTTGGGAGTTCCCAATATGTACTATTTTGATTAAAGTCTGTTTGTGGTGGAGTGGCGTTTTGTTGCTCGAAATTATTAGATTGATTAGTTTGTTGAGTATTATTTTGAGAGCCAAAAATAGACGTAACTATTTTTATAATTTCGCCTAAATCGATATTATTTTCATTTAACATTGATAAAATTTTGATAATATCCATAATTTTGCACCTATTTAATATATGAATTCATATATAGGTTTAGTGAATTTAAAAAGGTGGTTTAGTTATGAATATTAAAGATTTTAGCGAAACAAATCGTGTTGAGCAAAAGCAAACACAATCTAAAAACTCAAATGTAAAAGATAAGTTTGAACAAATTAAAGATACACCAGAATTTAAACAAGTTGAAAATGAATATGGTGATTTTATTAAAGATTTTGTAGATAACTATTCAAATATGAGTGAGAGTGAGTTAATGCAGGAAATGCTTCGACTTGTTGCACAGAAAAAAGCAGAGGGAGATTTTAACCCTCAACAGATTAGAGAACTTGCCGAAGTGGTTGCACCTTTGTTAGACCCTGAACAACGTGCAAAAATGTATAACTTATTAAATTATTTGGATTAAATATGATAAATAAAATAGACCCACAACTATTACAACGTGTAAAAATTTTAACTACATATAAAACGCAAGAAGTTATTGTTTTTTTGCGTGATTTTTGTACTGGTAAGCATTTTATACAAAATTTTGATGACTGCTCTATTTTGGGTGAGTATCCTTTTATAAGAGCATTAGCCGTTTCTGTAAAACAAAATGAACTTTTTAGATTAGCTAGCCAAACGCAAGTGGAGTATGTTGCAAGTGTAATGTGTGCAAAAACTTTAATGTATAATGCTCGCAAGAAAATTAATGTTGATAACTTGCACAAAAAAGGAATAACAGGCAAAGGTGTAACGGTTGCGGTAATTGATACGGGATGCTATCCTCATATAGATTTTTTGTTGGGAAAAAGTCGTGTAAAAAAGTTTGTCGATTTTGTTGCTAGTAAAGTTTCACTTTATGATGATAACGGACACGGCACTTTTGTAACTGGTGTTTTAGGTGGTAGTGGGCTTGTGTCAAATGGGCGATATGTTGGGATTGCTCCCGATTGTGAAATTGTGGTTTTAAAAGCACTTAATGCTGATGGGCAAACGCAAGCATTTAAAGTGCTAGATGCAATGCAATGGATTTATGAAAATCGTTTCCTATATAATATACGTGTAGTTTGTATGAGTTTTGGAAGTACGCCTCTTGCAAAAAATGACCCTCTTACTATGGGGGCTAATTCACTTTGGGACGCAGGAATAGTTGTTGTTGGTGCGGTGGGAAATGATGGACCAAAATCAGGCTCGGTAAAATCTCCTGGTTCTTCTTCAAAAATAATCACTGTGGGTTGTGCTGATACTCGTGGCGAACAAGTAAAAATTGCCGAGTTTAGTTCTCGTGGACCTATTTTTGAATTAGTAAAACCAGATTTGGTTGCTCCTGGCGTTGAAATCACTTCATTATCAAATAGTAAATCATTTTATACAAAAATGACAGGGTCAAGTGTAAGTGCTCCTTTTGTCGCTGGTGCAAGTGCTTTGCTTTTGCAGCAGAATAAAATGCTTACACCAAATCAAGTGAAATCACTTTTAATGACATCAACAATTAAGTTGCCATTTGGTGTAAACGATTGTGGTGCTGGATTAATTGATTTTAGTAATTTTGAACTATCTTTATAACAAAAAGACGAGGATTTCTCGTCTTTTAATGTTTTTGATAAAATTGTCGAATTTTGTTTGCTTTAATAACATAAAATTTGTTATAATTTATAAAAATAAATAAAAAAAGGGAGTGAAAATATATGAAAATAAGCAATTTAAACTTATTCACAAGCTCTTGCACCCCGCTGGGGGGGGGGCGCTTTTTAGCCTATTAAAACTTGTAATAATGGCAAGTTTTTCCCATAAAATAAGGAATTTTCAATACAATATTGAATATAAAATAAAGTTGATTTTATTTCAAAAATTACATAAAAATCTAGTTTTGGTAACATAATAATACATATAAGTAATGGTTTAATATACGAATAAAATTCGTAAACAAAAATAGCGAGAATAAAAACTAGACAAATAATAAAAGTAAATCAGTAATAGTTCTCTTACAACGTTAAAGTTGTTACGAGAATAATAGTGCTCGTAGTGCCACACTTTGTAAGCGTGGTGAATAAAAGGCAAAAAAATAATAATTAAAGAACTCGTCATTGCGAGGGATTTTAATAGTCTGTCAGCCTTACTAACTGGTTTTTAATTTTTTCTTTTTGTTTATGGTTAGGCTGGCTTCGTAGGGCAATCTCACAACTTAAAATAAAAATAAAAGGCTAAATTAATCCTTTAAACCGCCTCTTTTCACACGAGGGAGGTGGCACGAAGTTCGGATGGATAGAATAGTAATCTATCCACTCAAAAAAACAAAAAATAGGAGTAAATAGATGCTCTCAAAAAGTAAATTAATAAGTAT
>JAGART010000120.1 GCA_017622115.1 Clostridia bacterium | reverse complement strand
GATGATGCTATCATTTCTCACGAGGATTCTTTGTATTATAGCAAACTTATTGCAGAAAATGGCGATATCACAGATGTAATCTTTTTAAAAGATATGGTGCTAGATATCGATTTGCAAGCGGTTGAAAAGAGAATTCTTTCTTGCGATACACCTAATATTCTCTTTGGTGCTATGCGTACATATAATGGAAATTATATTGATGTTGAAAAAATTGCAGAAGCGATTGAAAATTGTGGCGAAATAACTTTAAGCCAAACACTTTTGAATACAAATCAAAAGACTAATAAAAAAGAATTATTTACAACTAGTGCAGAACTTGCTGTTTAATTAATATTTAAAGTTCATTTTTAGATGGGCTTTTTTATTTCTTATTTCAAAAAAATCCGAACAATTTAAAGAAAAAATAAAAGTGAAAAAATAAGAAAGAAAAATACCAAACAAAAAAATCCTTGCCATAAAGGTTCGGATTTGTTTTGTTTGGTGCGGTTGAAGGGCAATTTGCGCACGGAAAAGTTGCCAGTGGCAAGTTTTTAGCAAATTGTGGAGCAAGTCCTCTTGCGGTTGATATAAATTACAAATATTTTATTTTTCTTCTATTTCTAATAAGTTGAAGTCGAAAAGCTCGCTATCGAAAAATTCGGACATTGACATTTCTAAAGCTCTAATAATTAAAGCCATATTTTTAAAATTAGGTGTTTGATATTTGCAATTCAAAATATCTGTCATAGTGCTGTGATATAATCCTGTTTCTTGTGCTAATTTATATTGAGTTAGCTTCTTTTCTTTTAGAATTTCACGTACTCTTAACGCAAATGCTTTGTTTAATTTCATACATTTCTCCTTATATAGTTTTTTCACTATATATAGAGTTTACCCGACAAAAATATTTTGATTATTTAAGGAAAAACGGGTATTCTATTGATTTTTTCAGAAAAATGTATTACAATATTTATGGAAAACCCGAAAAATGGAGTAAAGTATGATTTTACAACAAAAAGTTTGTTCGTTTTTTGGACATAGAAAAGTTAATGTTACAAAAGAACTTGAAGAAAAATTGAAAAAAGTTATTGAAGATTTAATAATAAATTATAATGTAAAAGTTTTTTTATTTGGGAGTCGTAGTAATTTTGACTATTTATGTCATTTTATTGTTACTGAATTAAAAGTAAAATTTCCTAATATTAGAAGGATAGTATATACTTGCAAGAGTGAGGCTTGTATATTGGAGAGTGAAAGGCAAAAATGGGAAGAAATTTTTACTCAATTTGAAAAAAAAGAAATAAGATTGCTTGGTTTTGATGAAGAGTATGAACACAAAACAAAATATATTTCAGGTAGAGCGGGATATGTAGAACGTAATCAAGCTATGATAAATAATAGTGATTATTGTGTGTTCTATTATGATGAATCATATCAGCCTGAAAGAAGAAAACTTTATAAACGAAGTTTAAGTTATTATCAGCCTAAAAGTGGAACTCGGCTTGCTTTTAATTATGTAAAACAAAAGAAAAAAGTAATTATTAATATTTTAGATGAAAAATGAGAAAAGCTTTTATATTTTTTTAATAAAATAAGAAAGAAAAATACCAAACAAAAAAAATCCATGCCATAAAGGTTCGGATTTGTTTTGTTTGGTGCGGTTGAAGGGCAATTTGCGCACGGAAAAGTTGCCAGTGGCAAGTTTTTAGCAAATTGTGGAGCAAGCCCTCTTGCGACCGGCGTGAGAGTGAGTGTAACGAACGGAGCGAACCCTTGGGTTCGAGTCCCTAACACAGAACTCTTATAAAAAACTGGTGCGGTTGAAGGGACTCGAACCCCCACGAGTTTCCTCACTAAGACCTGAACCTAGTGCGTCTGCCAATTTCGCCACAACCGCTTATGGCAAAATTATATCAAATTTGTATATAAAAGTCAAACTAACCGATATAACGGATTTGTTCTTCTTGCTTGTATTTTGATTTTTGTGGTGGTTGATAATCTATTGCTATATCATAGCCATTTACATTTAAAGTGTCTTTATCTTTTACAACTATACTTGCGTCTTTTGTTTCAGGGTTTTCCACTAAATAATCTGTTATAGGTGTTACAAACATTTTTTGGATACTAGGTTTCAAAGCACGTGCACCTGTAAATTGTGCGGTTGCTTCAAATAAAATATCTTCTAATAGACCATTTTCATAAAAAATCTTTATGTTGTTTTTCTTTTGATTCTTTTCAAAATTGTTTTTAAGTTTGTTTAATTGTATTCTTAAAATTGATTTTAAGTCTGCTTTTTCAAGATTTTCAAATTCTAATATGTTATCGAAACGACCCAACAACTCTTTTACAAAAGGTGAGCCAATTTCTCCTGAACGAGAAGACATTTCATCTAAATTTTTGTTAGGTGAGTTTACATTAGTATTTGCTTTTTGGTTTGTTGTAGCAATAATTACACAGTTGCTTACGTCAATAATTTCGCCTTTTGCAGAAGTGAATTTTCCTTCATCTAGCAAACTCAATAAAAATGTATGGCTTGCAGGTGATGCTTTGTCTAACTCATCAAAAAGCAGAACACTACTAGGATTATTTTGTATAAATTCAATAAAAGGAACTTTGTCCTCTGAACCGATATAACCAAATGAAGAACCAGTTAATCTATTTAACGAATCTTCGTTTTTGTAATGGGACATATCTACTGTATAAATTTTGTTATCGAAAAAAGTTTTAGCAATCGCTTTTGCTGTTTCGGTTTTTCCAACACCAGTTGGCCCATTGAATAGAAATGAGGCGATAGGTTTGTTTTCTGCAATAAATCCACAAGAAACACCTGCAAGTTTGTTAATAATTGTTTGAATAGATTTTTCTTGTCCAATAATTTGTTTTTTTAATGTTGCACATTGTTCTTTTGTGATTGCAAATCTAGTTGTATCATCTATTTCTTCAAAATCTGAATAACCATTTCTACTTATTTCATATTCTGCAAGTGAAATAATTTGTGCATCTTTTGAATTTTCGTAGTTAGTAGGTACACCGTGCATATCAAGGCTTACTAAATCATCGGGATATGTGTGTTCT
>JAGART010000119.1 GCA_017622115.1 Clostridia bacterium | reverse complement strand
GGTAATATTTATATTTTAGATAATAACACTTTGTATAAAGAAAATGCTACTGGTGTTACTTCTATTGTTTTAGACAAAACAGCAAACGACATAGATATTGACCTCGTTACTGGAAAAATTTATATTGCTGATACTAATAATCAAGTTTATAAAACAACAATTCAAGACACTACAAAAAAGAACTTTGTAGATAATTACGCAGACCAACCTTTACCAGTAGACTTAAAAACAATCTCTACAAAAGATACTGCTGTAAAAATTGTTGAAACTAAATCAGCGATTACACCTCTTTACACATACAAATCTTTGATTAAAATTTCAAAAGAATATCAAACAAGTAAAAAGTTAATAGTTCTTGATGAAAGTGATAGTAAATTTTATTATGTTTACGATAACAATTCATCAACACAAGCAGGCTATCAAACAGGTTTTATATTAAAATCTAACTGTTTATTAGTAGATTCTACATTCCCTGCCGAATTTGCTGAAAAACACACTGCAAAAGTTATAGTAAACGAAAGCAAACTATACACTATTCCTTCAAGCGTAACTATTGATACAGAAAATCGAGCTCCTAGCATTATTAACGTAAAATATGGCGAAATTGTAACTGTTATTTCTGCCCCACAAGCAAGCACAGATACAAATGGTGTAAACTTTGTGGCAATTAGTTACGTAAAATATGGCACACCTGTTGTAGGATATTTAGACAGCAGAACTTTAATTTCTACCACTTATGATACTTTGGCAAATACACCTATTCCAAACGCAACGACACGTGCGGAAACAACCATTTATAAAGAAGCATCTTGCGAAACTGAAATCGAAGTATTGCCTCAAAATTCTAATGTTAAAATCATTAAAAGCGAAAATGGTGTAAGTGAAATTGAATATTTTGTAAACGAAGGCGAAAATCAATACATTAAATCTGGTTATGTAAAAACAAGTTTCTTAAATGACGGAAGCCTAACAACTATTCAAATCGTAGGAATAATTTTAATGTTTGCCGCAATTATATTTGCAATTTTGATTGCAATCATTATTCATAAACATCGTAAAAAAGAAAATCCATTAAATTAATTAAAAAAACACCTATTTTAGGTGTTTTTTTGATTATAATATAAGTATTTTTAACATTACTTTCAGCAAAGCAATAGTAATACTATTAGTTTTGGCAACAACATAAAAGTTGTAATTTGTGTACTTAAAAATTTTAAATTTAGTTATAAGAGAACTATTAATGTGAGTTACCATCACAAAGAGATTTTATCTATCAAAGTTAGATTTAATTATTTACTTGGTCGTTCACACTATTATTGGTACTTTGCACATAAACTGCTTTAATTATATTGTCCATAACAAGGGATTTTTGTAAACGAATACTCATTTCTGTACCTAAATTGTTGCCATTCATATCTTCCCAGTGGCTGAATGTATAGCCTTGCAAAACTTGTTTTGTAGCAAAAGTAATTGTATCAGTATCGGTTAAATTATCAAAGTCATCACCAACTAAATAAACAACTCCACCTTTTGTCGAAGATATATTCACTCCCTCTACACTTGCTCCAAATATCGCTGTATATGTTTCGTTTTTAGTTACCGATTGATTAAGTGGATTTTCTAATATTTGTGCGTTATCGCTTGCACGCACCCAGTATAAAAATGCTTTTCCAACATTTGGAGCAGCAAATGAAGTAATGGTATCGCCACTTGCATATTTGCCACCTGTACTAGATACAGAACCCCCACTACTGGCTTGTATTGTGATTGTATATGGATTTGCTTGCCATACAGCATATAGCACAATAAGCCCACCATTTATTGAAGTTAAATTAGTTACATTTTGTCCGTTTGTATATGTGGCTGTGGTGGCTGTACTACTTGTACTCCAACCTAAAAATGAGTAGCCAGTCCGTGTATATGTATTTGTGGTTAGGGCTTTTGCAATATCGTATGTGTGAGTTGATACACTCATATTTCCGCTAGTTGCATTGTTGCCATTATATTCAATATAATAGGTGTTTGCTGTCCATTTTGCATATAAGGTGTGATTTGTTGTTACTGTTGTACTTGATGTTACAGCACTTCCAGTTAAAGCACTTGATTTGTACCACCCATCAAAAGTGTAGCCAGTTTTTGTTGGTGTTGGAAGTGTGCCATAAGTGCTACCATATGCTACACTTATACTAGCACAGCTGCTACCGCCATTTGAGTTATATGTTATAGTTATTGGAATTAAACTGGCTATACTAGATAGGGAGAGATGAGCGGCAGGACGGACGCCACCGGTATCGTTCACAAGGTCGCCGCCAGATTCGCCCGAGGAACCAACCCGAAGAGCATAGCTGCTACCATAGGAAGAGCCGGAGCGCAGCCAGCAAAATGGAGTTGTTACTCCGCTGTTTAAAAAGGACGCTGTGCTAAATCCAACATATGATTGGCTAGATAAG
>JAGART010000118.1 GCA_017622115.1 Clostridia bacterium | reverse complement strand
TATTCCTTGTAAACAAGGCTAATGCAATTCTTTATATATATTATACTCAAAAAATTAAAAAAGTCAATATAATTATAAAAGTTAAAAAAATTTAAAAATTTGTTGTCCCAAAGTATTGCATTAGGGAAAATGGTGATATATAATATAATCAAAAGATAAAAAATTAATAAGCAAAAAGAGGCGATAGAGAAGTGAACTATCGCTTAAATTATATTTTATATTATAGAAAATATAGGGTAGGTAAGGGGTAAAAATATATAAAAAACAGCCTCTAAAACACGTTTTAAATCAAAAGGTAAGCCTCACGTGGGGGAGTACGAGGACGCAATAAAATTTAAGCCCAAATTTAAAGAAATTTAACCCTAAAAATCTACTATAATTGAACGATTTTATTACAAAATTGCAAAAATGCTAAATAATATTGCTTTAAATGCATAGTACCGAACATTTGTTCTTAAATTTAATAAAATTCT
Organism: Clostridia bacterium; assembly: GCA_017622115.1. Lineage (GTDB taxonomy): Bacteria > Bacillota > Clostridia > Christensenellales > UBA1242 > UBA7867. The sequence goes on along the minus strand of JAGART010000118.1, from coordinate 2,132 downwards.
CACACTCTACCGAACAAACGTTCTAAAAACAAATGCTAAAATTGTAAAAAATAGGGGAGGATTGCTAATAGGTTTAAATTTGATTGTCAAAATTGTAATTTTATGGTACAATAATCTTATGAAAAATATCTTGATTACTGGTGCTTGTGGTGGTATGGGAAAAGCCACTTGCGAAATTTTAAGACAAAAAGGCTATAATGTTTTTTGTTTGGATTATGTAGATAGCGATGCGGAAAACTTTTACAAAGTAGATGTAACAAACTCTCAAAGTATTTTAGATGCGTTTAATGCAATTTCTACAAAAGTTGAATATTTAGATGCTATAATTCATTTTGCTGGAATTTATAAATTAGATTCTTTGGTTGAAATGCAAGAGAGCGAGTTTTTACGTATTTTTGATGTAAATGTTTTTGGTATTTATAGGGTTAATAAGATTTTTATGCCTTTATTAAAGGAAAAATCACGTATTATTATTACTTCTAGTGAGTTAGCACCGCTAGAACCATTGCCATTTACTGGTATATATGGAATAACAAAAACTACAATCGAAAAGTATGCTTATTCGCTACGTATGGAGTTACAATTATTAGGTATTGATGTAGTGGTAATTAGACCGGGTGCTGTTGATACAGGTTTGCTTACTGATAGTACAAATGCTTTGGAAAAATTTACAGATAATACAAAATTGTATCAATATAATGCACAAAAATTTAAAGATATAGTCGAGTCTGTGGAATCGAAAAAAATTAGTACACAAAAGTTGGCAAAACTTGTATTAAAAAGTGTAGAAGTTAAAAAACCTAAATATGTTTACAATATCAATCGTAATATTTTGTTGAAATTACTTAATATTTTGCCTAAAAAGATGCAAACAAAGGTTATCAAGAAAATATTAAAATCTTAAAGTAAAAAAACAGGTCAAAGCGACCTGTTTTAAATTATTATTCAGCAGTTTTTGTAGTTTTTGCTTCATCTTTATCAAATGTTGCTAATGGGGCATTATTAAGTGTTTGTACTTCGGCTTCTTGTGTTTTTGGAGCAGGAGTATTAAAACTCAATGTTGTGTTTGTAGTTTTGTTGTCTTCTTCAAATGGTTTACGTACTTTTTGTGCTTGTGGGTCAATAGATGGTTGAGATTTTACTACACGATTTACAACAGGCTTATTTACACGAGTTGAAGTTTGGTTATTGATTGTGTTTTGTGTAGTTGTATGAGGTTGATTTAAAGTTGAACGATTTGCATTATCTGCATTTTGTCCACTAACTATATTATTGTTTTGATTTTGTGTAATAATGCCAGCATTGTTAGGGTTTGTAGCATTTAATGTTTGATTTTTTGTAGTGCTTAAAGTTGTAACAGTGTTGTTTGTTGTATTTGTGTTATTGTCTGTTGGTGTGTTAGAATTTGTATCAAGATTTTCAAATTCTGTATTAATTGCATTTAAAGCATCATTTGCACACAAAAGACAGTGTTCACGACAAGTTAAAGTGTGTTTCATTTCAAGATAAACTGGACTTAAATCAGTATCATTTCCTTGAGTAGAACGCACAAATGCAACCATTCCTGCTGTATGCATAAGGTCGAATTGACTTTCTGCAACTTTTTGTGTCATTTTCTTTAACACACGAGAATAACCGTTAATGCGGTTTGCTTGTTCATCACTTAATGTAATGTCGCCATCAATTACACGTTGCATATTTGTACGTGCTGTTTCCATATTTGCATTCATTTGTTCAGTAAGTTCAACTAAACGAGTATTAATATCAGCAACTTCTTGCTCTAATTGTTCAAATGTTGCGATAGATGTGTTTGTGTCGTTAGTAATTGTGCTTGTGCGTGCGGTGTTGTTAGTAATATTAGTGCTATTTCTAACATTTGAGTTTAAAGTATTTGTTGAATTATTAGTTGCATTACGTACAACGTTTGAATTGTTGGCTGTATTAGTATTGTTTGTTGTACTACGAGAACTATTTGTGCTATTGTTTGTATTATTTACTCCATTTGTTGTATTACGAGTAACATTTGAATTGTTGTTTGTTGTGTTTTGTGCACGATTTGTTGAATTTGTTGTATTTGAAGTGTTGTTGCCGAGAGTTTGTGCATTTTGTGTAGTTTGTGAGCCATTGTTGAT
>JAGART010000117.1 GCA_017622115.1 Clostridia bacterium | reverse complement strand
GTAAAAATTTATTAGTTACAGCAAACGACCTTACTAAATTTTTCCGTGATTTATTAGTTATTAAAACTTGCGGAAGTGAAGGGTTAATAGACTATAACGAAGATGTTTTAACAAATATGCAACAATTAGCAAACGATATAGAACTTACTAGACTTAATCAGGCAATGCAGGCTTTTAGTAAAATAGAAGCAGAGTTAAAATACTCCCTTAACCCTCAATTATTAATAGAAACAACTGCGTTAAGTTTACTTAGCGAAGAAGTAAAAAAAAACTAACTCTTGCAATTATCAATAATGAAATAGTTTTGCCTTCGCAAATTACACCAACAAATCAGCCGTTGCCTGACGTTCGTGTGATTTGGGGGAGAATGCTATTGAGCCTCAAAAAAGCGGGCAAAATAATGTTGCATACTGTTTGTGTGGAATTAGGTAAAATAAATTTATCTGGCAATTCATTAACAATTTATGTCCCTAGTATTATAAATTATGAAACATTAAAAAAACCACAAAACTATGCTGATTTAGTTGATACTTTGCAAAAACTAGGTTATAATTTAAATATTGAATTTGTTTTGGACGAAACAGCAAAGACTGAAGAACAAGACAAAGTTTCAAGATTATCAAAAATTTTAGGATTTGAAATCGAAACAATTTAAAGGAGATTTAAAAATGGCAGGATTTAATGGCTTTGGTGGCGGAAATATGCAAAACCTTTTAAAACAAGCACAAAAAATGCAAGAACAAATGCAAAGAGATAAAGAGGAATTAGAGGCTACAATCTTTTATGCAAATGCTGGCGGTGGAATGGTAGAAGTAGAAATGAACGGTAAACGTGAACTTACTTCTTTACAAATCAAACCAGAAGTAATCGACCCAGAAGACAAAGAAATGCTTGAAGATTTAATTATGGCGGCAATTAATGATGCAAATCGCCAAATTGATGAAAAAGCAGCAGAAATGGCACCTCAAATTCCAGGGGGAATGTTTTAATTGAAAAATTTTATAGTTCCAGTCGAAAAGTTGATTTCGGCTTTTTCTCGTTTGCCGGGTGTTGGTAGAAAAACTGCAACTCGTTATGCTTATTATTGTATAAATATAAGCGAAACAGAGGCTAGAAATTTTGCTAACGCAATTATAGAGGCAAAAGAAACTGTTCATTATTGCAAAGTTTGTGGCAACTTTACAGACCAAGAAGTTTGTCAAACTTGTTTGCGTGGTGATAGAAGTTTAATTTGCGTTGTAGCAGAACCAAAAGATATTTTAGCGTTAGAAAAAGTTAGTGATTTTGGCGGGACTTATCACGTTTTGCACGGTTTGTTAAATCCGTTGGAGGGGAAAACTGCAAACGATATTCGCTTAAAAGAACTTTTATGTCGTGTGAATGAAGACAAAGTTACAGAGGTAATTATGGCGACAAGCCCAACAGTAGAGGGGGAGGCAACTGCTATATATATTAGTAATTTGCTAAAACCTTTGGGCGTAAAAGTTACTCGTATAGCACAAGGGGTTAGTCTGGGTACTGATATTGAGTATGTTGATGAGGTTACTCTTTCTCGTGCGTTAGAAGATAGACGTGAAATTTAAGATTGCTGTATAGTGGCAATCTTTCTTTTTAATTTCACAAATTTTCGTAAATTTTTGGCCAATCCTTTATTTCTTTTTACAAGTAAGGTGTTTTCTGCTTCACTTGTTTTTGTTAATAAATTTTCTATATTTTCTACTTTTTGTTTGTTCATTTTTTATTCCTTAACAATTTTGAGTTTTTTTACATATAAAATTCAAAAGGGGGTATAAATGCAAGAATTTGATGATTACAAATTACCTGATGAAAATAGTTTGAGCAATTTAAGACAAGGTTATGCAAATTTAAAACCAGTTTATAGGAGTAAGGTTTCTTCATTACAAAATGAAGAACAATTTCAAAACTCTAATCAAACTAGTACAAATCCACAAACTATGGCTTTATTTAATAATGTTAATTGGCAACAAAATAGAGATTTATTGCGAATTTTATGTAATCGTGCTAATAATCGTGGTGCAAGAAGTTATATTAGAGGACTTATACCTTTAAGTGAGCAAGATTTTGTGGATTTAAATAATTTTTACTCAAATAGTACTACG
>JAGART010000116.1 GCA_017622115.1 Clostridia bacterium | reverse complement strand
TGTACTGGTTGTATAGTTTTTGTCTAACCATATTGTAAGATAATTATTATAAAGATATGTTGCTTGCCATACTAGGTCTATGCCACTCGTACCACTAGCATAGCCCATTTTAAATATTATACTATTTCCGCTGTTGTTGCTTGTGCGACCTGCTATGTTGTGGGCTGTGTATCGTGTAGTCGTAGCAGAATAGTCATAATACCCTACCGCATCTAATAATGCCTGTGCCGCTGTTTTATTAATTGTGCCATTCGTGTTGAATAGGTTTGTTGTAAGTGTCGCACTTTCGGTCGTGGCGGTCGATTGTGGCTGGCTTTTTACAACGCCAAATACTATACCACAAGTAACAGCACTTACACAAAATATATACAAATTAAATACACAATTAGTTACTTAAAATAATACATATATTGTGTATCAAAATACGAGTATTCTTCGTATTTATGGCAATCTCACAACTTAAAAAATAAAAAATAGGAGCAATTAAATGCTAGCAAAAAGTAAAATTATAAGTATATTATTAACAATAATATTTTGTGTAAGTGCTATTACTTGTGGTATAGTTTTTGGTGTATCAAAAAGCCAGCCACAATCGACCGCCACGACCGAAAGTGTAACCACAGGACTTGAAACTAATATTTTTAACACAAATGGCACAATTAACGCAACCGCAGCAAAAGCGTTATTAGATGCAGTAGGTTATTTTGACTATTCTGCTACGACTACACGATACACCGCACACAACATAGCAGGTCGCACAAGCAATAACAGCGGAAAAAGCATAATATTTAAAATGGGCTATGCTAGTGGCACGAGTGGCACAAACCTAGTATGGCAAGCAACATACTTATATAATAATTATTTAACAATATGGTTAGACAAAAATTATAATACTAACACGTGGGATTCTGATTATGGTGTTGTAAACTACAACACATATCCAAATTCAGACCCACAAGTATATTTTGATGGGACATTATACAATTTAATCACACAAAGAAGCAGTACATTAAAAAGTATCTTTGCAACACCAAGGCAAGCAGGATATCAAACAATAAAGTCAGGTACTACAAATGATACAAGTTACTGGTATAACAGTAGCTATACAAGTAAGTTCGATAATATGGCAGAAGGTGTGGCGGACTCGTATTTATGGTTACCTTCATTTGGAGAGGTATTTAATAATACAACATCAAGTTATAGTGATAGTACAACAGCATACACGGGGCAATGGGGCTTAAATAGCACAGATAGGGCGTTTGATAGTTCAACGTCTTATAGCGGAAGTTCCACTTCCGAGTATTGCTGGCTGCGCTCCGGCAACTCCGACCCTTACGACCGTGCGATGATAGTGTTTGGCTCGGGCGCCTCTGGCGGCAATCGTGTGTTCGGTGCCGCTGGCGTCCGTCCAGCCGCTCATCTCTCCCTATCTAGTATAGATAGTTTTGTAAGTAAAACTGTTACTTTTAACTCTAATGGCGGTAGTAGCTGTGCAAGTATAAAAGTTAGTCCAAATACTGCCTATGGCACACTCCCAACACCAACAAAAACGGGCTACACTTTTGTTGGGTGGTATAAATCAAGTGATTTGTCTGGAAGTGCTGTATCTGCAAGCGATATAGTTACAGCAGACCATACTCTTTATGCCAAATGGACACCAAAAACCTACACCGTAACCCTAGATAAACAAAGCGGTAGCGGTGGAACAAGTAGTGTAACTGCGACATACACGCAAGCAATGCCAACAGCCACAGCCCCAACACGAACAGGTTATACATTTGGTGGCTATTATACTGGAACAAATGGAAGCGGTACACAATATTATACAAGTACAATGGCAAGTGCTAAAAACTGGGACATAGCGAGCAATACGACACTTTATGCAAAGTGGATAATAAATAGTTATACAATCACAATTCAAATAACAGAAGGTGGAGTAGTATCTAGCGCAGGTGGAACATATAATTATGATACTACAATTACTTCATTTGCCGCTCCAAATGTTGGAAAAGCCTTTTTATACTGGGTACGAGCAAGTGATAATGCTCATTTTTTAGAAAACCCACTTAATCAATCAGTAACTGGTAACGAAACATATACAGCGGTATTTGGAGCAAGTGTTGAGGGTGTGAATGTTGCCTCAACTTATGGTGGTAAGGCTACTGTTGTGGGCGATAACTATGATAGTTTAAGTGATGATGATTATATTATATTTAGTACGTGTCCTGCGGTGAGTGGCTATGCGTTTAGCCACTGGGAAGATATGAATGGCAACAATTTAGGAACGGAAATGAGTATTCGTTTGCAAAAATCACTTGTTATGGACAATATTATTACAGCGGTGTATGTGCAAAGTTCTGCAAATATAGATGATACACTAAATAATGTGTAGATAAAAAGCCTTGAAAAATTCAAGGTTTTTTATTTTTATTTTGTATAAAAATTGTATATAGCATTGACAATTTGTGCATAAATCGTTTATTATTAATAAATAACATAAAATGGAGCAAAAATATGGAAAAAATTATTTTAACAGGTGATAGACCAACTGGAAAATTGCATATTGGGCATTATGTTGGTTCATTGCGTGAGCGTGTGCGTATGCAAAACGAGGGCAATTTTGATAAGATGTTTGTTATGATTGCTGATGCACAAGCATTGACTGATAATTATGATAATATTGAGAAAGTTCGCAATAATATTATAGAAGTTGCGTTAGATTATATGGCTGTGGGGTTAGACCCGCAAAAATGTAT
>JAGART010000115.1 GCA_017622115.1 Clostridia bacterium | reverse complement strand
GGTTAATGTTGATTGTAGTAGAAAAGTCATTAGGGAGTATTTGTCTATATGATACATAATCACTTTGCAATCCCATAAGACGTGTCATAAGTATTGAATCACCAAGATTGATTTGTAAATGGTTCTTTTGTGTGCAAATTTTGATTGTTGCATCACTATCAGGAAGCAAACGTACGATTTCAATCAAACATCTAGCACTTACAACTATTCCAAATTCAGCACTGTGAGAAATTGTTTTCTTGCGGATAAGTGCCATTCTAACACCATCTAACGCAACACCACGCATTTCATCTTTGCTGATTTCTAACAAAATACCACGAAGCATTGGGCGACTATCATCTTGTGCTACCGCAACACTTGATTTTGATACTAAATCTTTGAAACTATCACTTCTAATTTCTACATATTCAGGTTGGTCTAAAATTTTAGGTTCTGGGAATTCGCTCGCATCTTGACATTGAAAGTATGCGTTGTTGTCCCCGTAAGTAACGTCCAAAGTTTTATCTCTCAAATTAAATTCAATTTGCTCACTGCTAATTTTGCTAGCAAAGTCTGCGAAGAATTTTGCAGGAATTACAGCCACACCAGGTACTTTTACATCAGCATTAATCACTTTTGTAATAGTTAATTCTAGGTCAGTACAAGTAAGAGTGAGTTTTTCTTCTTCTGCCACCATTTTAACACATTCTAAAATAGGGTTTGTTGTACGTACCGCTGCGGCTTTTACAACTTTAAGTACTGCATCGGCCAAATCAAGACCTTGACAAGTAAATTTCATAAGTACACCTCGTTAGTTTATTTTTACCTGCAAGATTATAGCAGATTTTATAAAAAATTTCAATATAATTGAGTACTTATTTTACGAGAATTTTATTTAATATAAATTTTTTTGCAAAAATGAAACATAATAATTTATATTTTAAAATTAATTTTAAAAAAAGGTGTTTTTTGCTTTACTTTTTGAACTAATCTTTGCTAAAATATTTTAAAAGGTTTCTTTTTCTTTTTTGGAGGTATGAAAATGAAATTTAAATCAAGAATAGGTGATGGAGTATTTATTTCACTTGTTGTGTACTGTATTCTTACACTTTCTATGTTTATCTATTGGGTAATTTCTGGTATATGGTGGCCAGCAGTTGCTCTTTCTGCTGTGTTGTTGTTTGTTATTGCTCCTGTGTTTTTTGGTACTTATTACGAAATAGGTCGTGATAGTCTAAAAGTTTATTGCGGAATTTTTGGTAAATCTATTCCTTTTAAAATGATTATTTCTGCTACTGATGCAGATAGTATTGCTCCTGCTTTTTGTTTAAGCCACAGAAGAATTTGCGTTAGATATTTGGACGGCGAAAAAATCAAAGCAACATATATTAGTCCTGTAAATCGTGAGCAATTTAGAGATATGCTAAATGGTGCTATTAGTAGTTCTGCTGTTAGTCTTAAAGCCCCAGAAACAGAAGAAGAAAAAGAAGCAATTATGGCTGTTGAACGTGCCAAAGAAGAGCTTGCTCACAACCGTACTTTAAATCGTGCAGAAGAACGTGCGATTGAAATTGAAAAAGCAGAAAAAGAAGCCAAAATTCAAGCAGAAATGGTACGTGAGATTAAAAAGTTAGATGATATTATTGAAGGTAATATCAAGGCTGATGAAGTCGTTCTTTCTCAAAAACAAGAAGAAATGTTAGAAAAACGCAAAAAAGCCGAAAAGAAATTGTTAGCAAAAGTTTGTAAAGAAAAAGAAAAGAAAGAACGTAAACTTGCTCGTGAAGAAAAGAAAAAAGCAAAAAAATCTCAAATAGTAGAAAAACAACCAAAACCTAAAAAAGAAGAAAAACCTAAAAAAGAAACAAAGCCTGTTGCTAAAAAAGAAAATGAAACAGAAGATGAAAAGAAATCTCGTTTAGCACAAGAAAAAGCAAGTTTAAAACAAGCTATTGATGAAGCTAAAAAAGACCAATACGTGCCTGAAAATAAAGCAAAAAAAGCAGATGCTAAACCTGCTGAACCTAAAAAAGAAGAAAAGAAAAAAGAAAACAATAAAAAAGAGAAAAAATCTCAAAAAAATACTAAATAATTCTAAACAAATTAAAAAATTTTGTTAAATTTTAAATTTATAGTGAAAATCATTTGCTATTATCAAATTTATTTGATACAATATGATTGTTGCTTAAAGATATTAAGCAATTACCATAATTTTCAAAAATCTAAAATTCCTAAACGAAGGCCCTGTTTGAGGGGCTTTTGTTTTTTCTCATAAAAAGTTATTTTATTACATTAGTTTAAGTGAGAGTAATCCTCTCAAAAACGAAAGTAGTATTTTTTTGTAAAAATTACGACTTTAATGTTTTATCAAGAATCACTATCACTTAAACTAAAAGTATTTGCAACAACCATATATGCTCATAGTGCCCCACTTTGCAAGTGGGGTGAATGCGAGTACTAATAGTACTCGTAAAGCCACACTCTGTGAGTGTGGTGCAAGCGGCTGTATTATTATGGCTTATGAATAAGCCAAATAATGACAATTTAATAAATTAAATCTAACTTTATAAAAAAAGACCACTTGGCTAATTTTAGCCCTTTATGCAAGTGCTATTGCCATTACATAAAGTCAATGGTCGGATTTACCTAGTTTTAGGCAAGGACAAAATTCCCTTCATCTCATATATGGTATAATTAGACTTAAATTATACTGCTAACCGCTATTATTCTACTTGCATTTCTTAACACAAATATTTTTATAATAGGGGAGTGAAGCGGCAGGACGGACGCCATTGGTATTGTTCACATTATTGTTGTTAGAGGAGCCCGAGTTATTCACTATCATCGCATTGTTGTTATTGTTGGAGTTGCCGGAGCGCAGCCAGTAATTCATACAGAGAACAAATACGGCAACCATGTTGAAAATTGTCCTCGATAAGACTTGCTTATCACTTTGAGTTTATCACGTATTTTAAATATTTTTTATAGATTTTAATTTATTTTTTGTAATATTTTTTGTACTTTTTTGTTTGTTTTTGTATATAATTGTTTAAAGTTTATTTAAAAGTTTTATATTTAAAATAAATTGTCGAAATATGATTTTACGAGAATATTTCGAATTATCGACAATTTTTGCAAAAATACTAAAATTTAATTGATTAATTTTTAAATTTTAGATATACTAAAAGTATAGAAAAAATAGGGGTGAAATATGTTAAAAATAAATAGCAAGTTATCCCCAACTTTCAGCAAAGTGCTGGGGGGGGGGGCGCTTAATCGCTTAATTTTTTATGTGTTTTTACACGTAAAAAATCCTCAAAAAATGACTAGATTTTGTACCTTAAAAGGAG
>JAGART010000114.1 GCA_017622115.1 Clostridia bacterium | reverse complement strand
GCGAAAAACAAAAAGTTAAACGCGCTTACGGTTTGTTAGAAAGACAATTCAAAAAGTATTATCTTGAAGCAAAACGTCAAAAAGGCGCTACTGGTGAAGTTATGCTTTCTTTGTTAGAACGCAGACTTGACAACGTTGTTTACCGCCTCGGCTTTGGTGCATCTAGAGCAGAGTGTCGTCAAATCGTAAACCACGGACACATTATCGTAAATGGTAAAACCGTTAACCTTCCATCTTACCAAGTTAAAACTGGTGATGTGATTGCGGTTAAAGAAACCGACCAAACTAAAGCACAATTTAAGGAAATCAAAGGAAGCAAAATTATTGCTCCTAAATGGTTGGAAATCGACTCAAACACTTTAAGTGGTAAAGTTATTGCCAATCCAGACAGAAGTGATATCGACTTAAACATTAGTGAACACTTAATCATTGAGTTGTACTCAAGATAATAGGTAGGAGGGGTATTTTTATGATGCAAATTGACAAGCCTAGCATTAAATTTGAAGAATCTCAAAATAATGCTGTTGCTAAATTCGTTATCGAACCATTAGAACGTGGTTTCGGTACTACAATAGGTAATGCTATGCGTAGAGTGTTACTTGGTGGTTTACCAGGTGCTGCTCCTGTAGCAATCCGTATTCAAGGTGTTCAACACGAATTTAGTACAATCCCAGGCGTTGACCTTGATGTTGCGGACATTGTTTTAAATATTAAATCTTTAATCGTTCGTACAGAAAGTCAAGAGCCTGATTTTAAAGCAACATTGACTTTGCGTGTAAAAGGTCCTTGCGATGTTACTGCAGGAGATATCGTTACACCTGAAAATGTTGAGATTATTAACCCTGATTTAAGCCTTTGCCATTTAAGCGCTGGTGCTACTCTCGATATGGAAATCATTATCGGCCGTGGCCGTGGCTATGTTTTGGCAAAAGACAACAAAGATGCTTGTGATTCTATCGGCTTTATCGCTGTGGACAGTATTTTCTCTCCTGTTAAAGCAGTAGAATATCACGTAGAAAGCGCTCGTGTTGGTCAAAATATCAACTTTGATAAACTTACTATGGAAGTAACTACTAATGGTGCTACTTCTGCTAAAGAAGTTACTAGCTTGTCTGCAAAAGTGCTTAACGACCACTTAAGCCTATTTATTGAGTTAATCGAAAATATGGCAGACCAATCTTGTCTTGTTGCAAAAGAAGAAGACGACCAAAAGAAAATTTTGGATTTGGCTATTGCCGAACTCGAACTCAGTGTTCGTAGCACAAACTGCTTGAAACGTGCTAACATTAATAATGTTGGCGACTTGACTTGCAAAACTCATAAAGAACTTGCTAAAGTTCGTAATTTGGGTAACAAATCATTAGAGGAAATTATCCAAAAGATTGAAGACCTCGGTCTTAAATTAAAAGATGAAGACGAATAAAGATTAAGGAGTAAATTAAATGGCTGGATACAAAAAATTGAGCAAACGTCCGTCAATTAGAGATGCTCTTATTCGCAACCAAGTTACTGCTCTTTTGTGGAATGGCAAAGTAGAAACTACTCTCGCTCGTGCAAAAGCAGTTCAACGTGTTGCTGAAAAGATTATCACTCTTGCAATGAATACTTACAAAGATACAGTTACAGTTGAAAAAGACGTAGTTGTTGATGGTGTTACTTCTAAAAAGCAAGTAATCAATGACGGCCCAAAGAAATTGGCTGCAAGACGTTCTATTATGGCTCAGGTTTATGATGTACAAGAAGTTCGTGCTGAAAAAGAATCTAAAGCAGACTTTGTAGAACGTACAAAAGATATTAAGCACCCTATTATGGAAAAAATCTTTAACGTAATCGCACCAAAATACGATTTGCGTAGAGAAGAACTCGGTCAAGGCGGTGGTTATACTCGTATTGTTAAATGCGGTCCTCGTCGTGGTGATGGTGCAGAAAGAGTTATCCTTACATTGGTATAATTATAAAAAAGTCCCCTAAATTTAGAGGACTTTTTTGTTTATGTAAATTGTGGATAAAAAGTTTATCAAAAAATAAATACTTTTCAAAAATTTACAAATTTTCTTTATGAAAAGGTTTGACTTGTTTTTGTGAGGTAGAGGCTTATTTGTGTATGTGTGTTATATTTTGTTGACAATTTTTAATTTTATGATATAATTTTGTGAATTCAATATGTGAGGCAATCTATGAAAAAAATTAAAAATCCATTAGAAAAGAAACTTGAAGATGTTCAGGCGCTTATTAAATTTTATAACAATTCATCAAAAGTTTATTTGCAAATTTTAAAAGATGTGGATGTGAATAATGAAATTTTTTATAAATCTCGTTTAGCGGAATATGAAACTGGTCTAGTTCTTTTGAAAGAACTTGAGGAAAATGTAACAAAAGAACTTGAAAAGGTAAAAAGTAGTTTGTTTTTGAAATATTTTGAAAATATTGATTACTCTAGCATACAATTAAGTGAGGCCGAGGAAGCCGAAGTAAAAAAGGAAGTTAGAAACGTAATGAAAATGTTTGGTTATAATACAGTTAGTTCGTATTCACAGTTGATAGATAGATATACTTATATTAAAAAAATGCAAAAACTAAAAAAGCAAGTAGAAGAAAAAACAGAAGAAATGAAAGATGAATATCAAGTTCAACTTGATAAATTAAGCAAAGAGGGTGAGTTGGATTTGCAAAAAGATGAAAATCAACTCTATTTAGATAGTTTAACTCGTGAAGGAAATGAAGTTCAAAGAGAAATTTTTGTTGCTAGCCAAGACAATGCAGAAGAAGTTAAGACAACGATAAAAGAAAGAAAAAAGAAAAGCCAACTACTTTTAGATATTGAAGCGGTTTACGCAGAAGAAATGGAAAGATATTAAATAGACTATATTCAAAAACTAAAAGTATGCAATTTGCATACTTTTAATTTTTTATACCACCAAGTGATTCTCACCGGTAGCAGTTTGCTAAAAACAAAAAATGTTTTTTAGCAAGCGTTGGACATAGTGGTACAAAAAAAACACCTTGCGGTGTTTCTGGTACCACCAAGGGGGTCTCACGGATAGCAGTTTGCTAAAAACCAAGGAATGCTTTTTAGCAAGCGTTGGACATAGGGTACAAAAAAACACCTTGCGGTGTTTCTGGTACCACCAAGGGGAATCGAACCCCTATGTCCAACGTGAGAGGCTGGTGTACTAACCGTTATACTATGATGGCTCATCAGTATTATTTTAGCATATTATTTAAAAATTTTCAAGGACTTCTTCAAACTTTTTTCGACTTTTTTTAAATTACATCTTTTTTATTTTCTTAAAATGTGATACAATATTTAAAACAATAAGGACTATACAAATGATAGCGCATTTTAGGATTATCTTTTTTGCTTTTCTCGCTCTTGCTCTAGGCATTTGGCTCACTTCTCTTTGTTACTATGCAAGTTCACTTTATTTAATTATTTTGGTTTCTTGTATAGGTTTAATGTTAATTATCGCTTTATTTTATTTACTATTTAAAAATAAGTTTTTTAGTTTCTTTTGGAACATCAAATGGCATTTAGTTTTGATTGCGGTATTTATTGGTTTAGGAGTGGGTTTATTTCATATTGCTGTTGCTCAACATCAAGTAAATTTTATTCCAGAAAAGAAAGTTACTTATGGTATTAGTGGGGTAGTTGATACAAACTATATCGAAAAAGAAAAAGGCGTTTACTTTATTTTAAGTGATGCAAAAGTTATAAATAACGGAATTGACCAAGACTTGAATTTCAATGTTTTTGTATATATGTATTATCCAGAAGATGGAGGGCGTTATAGTGAGCAAGAACTTGAAAAAATTCTCCCTGGAAATTTTGTTTATATGACTAGCAAAATTGTATATACTCCTGTATTTGATGATGAAATAAATACATTTGCTTATTCAAGCGGTTTTCAATATTCGTGTTTTACTAATTTAGATAATGTTGTTGCAATAGATGGCAAAATGGGGTTTTGGGATAGTATTAGAGAACATATTCGGGGAATGTATAAAGAAAATATGGACGAAATCTATGCAGGACTTGCCTTTTCGATTTTAGTAGGTGATAAGACAGAACTAGACCCTAATATTTCCAATAATTTTGCTATTTCGGGCATAATCCACGTTATTGCTGTTAGTGGTTTAAATACTGCTTTTATAGTGATGTTATTAATGTTCTTTTTAAAGAAATTACGAATAAAATGGCTAAAGCTCGGAATTGTTTTAACAGTACTTGTATTTTATGCAATCCTTTGTGATTTAACTCCTAGTGTAGTTCGTGCAAGTTTAATGTCTATATTTTTGTTGATTACTCATTTATTTGGTAAACAAGGCGATAACCTAACAAGTATTT
>JAGART010000113.1 GCA_017622115.1 Clostridia bacterium | reverse complement strand
CAGGATAATCAACCTGAACCTTCTCCACAAGAACCAGATGAAACTAAAAATGAAAGTTATGATTATTTAGGAATGGTTAGATAATAGTATATAATGCAAAAAATCCACAATAAGTGGATTTTTTTATTTGCTTAATTTTTGTTGAATAATATATCTGGGAAAATAGATTTAATTTCATCTTGATTATATTTCCAAGCATTAAATTCTTTTTCTATATCTTCAAAATTTATATTTTCAATTTCTTGTGGGGCCCAAGGTGTAAATCTATATGATTTGCAAAGTTCTACACTATAATATTCTTGTTTTATGTGGCATTGTGCAGCGGTGTTAGACTTTAAACGAGGAGGATTTTTAAAAGCAGCACATTCAAAAATTCGTTCTCTCATAAGTGGGGCTTTGTCCTTGTGGTCTTTTGATTTTAAGAGCATTCCCCAGTTTTGGCATTGTACAGCAATAGCAAAAAGAGGGTAGAGTTCTTTTTCTGCTTCTTCTTTTGGAAGTAACGAAATACGATTTAATTCGTTAAAATCTATTATCATATTAAAGTTGTTGTAATGCAAAATTATATAAGAAATTGAGAGCATAAAACGCATAGTTAATATATCGCCAATGTCATTTTTTGCACGATATTCAAATGTATCAGCAAGTTGAGATATTGTAGCAAGTTGAGCGTGATGAAAATATTCCCATTCATCACGTTTAATAATATTTTTCATATTTAATGCTCTTGGGTTTGTGCGTACTTCATCTAACATATAAAATACATTTCTGCCACTATAAGCCATTTTTATTGGTTTAAATTCGTGTCCATAAAAGTTTTTTATACCAAAAATAGGCTTATCTTGTACTTGTTCTTCAAAATATTTGTGTGGAGTAATCATATGCCAAACTTCGTATGATTTTTCTTTGCTTTTTTCTTTTTCGTTCATTTTTATCTCCTTACTGAAACATCTATTGTGTTATTGCCAAAAGGACTTGGTTTTTTGTGTTTTGGTGGGGTGCGATAAAATTTATGTGCCTCTACAAATTGTGCAGTTTTCTTCTGTTCTGTAAGTACAAAATCAGCATATTTTGCTTCATCACCTTCGCAATCTATTAATTTTTGCTTACGGTCTAAAAGTTTTGGATTGAGAGGAATTTCTAAATCAAGGGGCATATCTCTAACTTCATTAATTAAAGAGAATGACTTACTAACAATTTTGCCTGCATAAGCAGAATTTGCTAAATCTTGTTGTGCATCTAATGCGATATTAAGCAACTGAATAATCAACCTATCTCTGCGTAAAATTAATTTTGTTTGCTTTAAAATGTTTGGGTTTTTGGTAAGTAAATTTTTTTCTAATTTGTGTACATTAAGCACGCAAAGGTAACCCAAATCAGCCACTCTTCCATACATTCCGTCCAAAGAATAAGTTGCAAGATATTCTTTTGCAATTTCGTTTGGGATTTGACCTTCTTCAATTAAGTATAAAATTCTTCCGTGGTCAACAGGGAGATATTCACCAGGGAATTTATAACTATCGAATATTGAGGGTGGGGCAATATTGCTACAACCTGCAAAAAAATAGCAAGAATTTACTGTTAAAAAACTAGCGGTTGCATCACTTGCCCAAATGTTTTCGATATCAGTAAAAGGTTTGTTTTTATACAATCCTAAACTAGCGAGAAAAGTCATTCTTATTGTTTTTTCTTTGTTATTACCTGCCATAATTTACCCCTTAATTTGTTTATGTTAAAATTATAACACAAAATGTACAAACATTCAATAGTTTTTAAAATTTTTGTGTAGTACAAAAAAGTATCGCAAAAGAAGCGATACTTTTATTTTATTCGGCAACAACGCCTAATATTTCTACATTTTTCTCACCTTCGAGATAGGTGATTTTTTGAATATTACATACAGCCTTTATGTCTATTTCGCAATCTTTTACAAATTGAGAACAACCTGTAATAACTACTTCTGTAAGGCCTGTTTTAAGGCTTAAATTATTTTGTGATTTATAACCACGAATAATAGAAACAATTTCGCATACTTCATTACCAAAAGCAATATCGTGGCCTGTATATTCACCCAAATCAAGATATTTGCTTGTGTGAATTGATGTACAATCTTCTATTTTTGCGAATGTATCTTGATAAATTTCTTCTGTAATGTGAGGCATATAGATAGATAATAATTTTAATAAACCTAACAAAACAGTACTGCTAGCATATTGAGCACTTTCTTTTGCGTGTTCACCATAAACTTCTGGTTTATAAAGTCTATTTTTAGCAATCTCTATATAGTTATCGCAGAAGTTCCAGAAAAGTTTTTCTACTTCGTTAAGAGCAAGACCCATTTCGTATTTTTCTAATGCACTCATAAAGCGAGAATATGTTTGTTTATAACAACTAATAATCCAAGCATCCATAGGCAATAACTCAACTTCTTTTGGAGTGTAGCCTTCAAGGAAAGAAAGTACAAAACGACTAGCATTCCATAATTTTTGCATAAGTTTAAAGCCATTGTTAAATTCTTCATCTTTAATATAAACATCTTTTCCAAGACTTGCATTACTAGCCCAGTAACGAGTTACATCAGCAGAATATTTTTCGTATGCTTGATGAGGGGTGAGAGTGCCACCGTTAGATTTTGATTTAGATAATTTATTACCAGTTGCACTTAAACCCCAACCGCTTATCATTACATCTCTCCAAGGAAGTTTGTTAAAGTGCAAAAGAGATTTTGCAATAGTATAAAAGTCCCAAACACGGATATTATCGTGAGCATTAGGGCGTAAGTCCATAGGTGTATAAGTATCATCTAATCCTTTGTGAGTAATTAAATCACAAGAAATTTGAGGGGTAAGACTACTTGTAGCCCAAGTGTCCAAAACATCTGTTTCTGGGTTAAATTTGTTTCCACCACATTTTGGACAGTTGCATTTAGGTTGAGTTGTGCTAGGGTCGATAGGCAAGTCGTTTATTTCTGCAATTATTGTTTCGCCACACTCTGCACAATACCAAACAGGGAATGGAATACCAAAATAACGTTGACGAGAAATACACCAGTCCCATTTAAGACCATCTACCCAGTTTAAAAAACGTTTTTGCATATGTTCTGGATACCAGTTGCATTGTTCGCCTGCTTTGTGGAGTTCTTCTTTTTTGTCTAATAATTTAATAAACCATTGAGGTTTTGTCATAATCTCAATAGCACAACCACAACGTTCGTGAGTAGAAACGGCGTGAGTGATTTCTTGTTGGTCATAAAGAATGTTAAGTTCTTTTAATTTCTCAATTATAGCTTTACGAGCCTCAACAACTTTTAAGCCTTCAAATTCTTTGGCGAGGGCGGTCATTTTACCATTGTAGCCGATTGCCTCTAAAATAGGAAGATTAAATTCTTTTTGCCATTTTGCATCTGCTTCATCACCAAAAGTACAACACATAACAGCACCAGTACCTTTTTCTCTATCAACATCAGGATTAGCAATAATAGGAACTTCGGCATTGTAAATAGGACTGATAGCAGTTTTACCGATTAAATGTGCTCTTGCTTCATCTTCTGGGTGTACAAATACACAAACACAAGCACTCAATAATTCTGGTCTAGTAGTAGCAATCTTTAATCTTTCTTCACTATTTTTGATACCAAATGAAATATAGTTCATAGCACTAGCAAGTTCTTCTGTTTCAATTTCAGATTGAGCAATCGCTGTTCTACATTCTGGACACCATAAAGAAGCGGAATTTCTACGTTCGATTAAGCCTTTTTTGTATAATTCAATAAAAGATTGTTGGCTGATTTTTTGAGTGTTTTGTGAGAATGAAGAATAAGTGTTTTCAAAGTCTGCACTTACACCAGCACTTTTAAATACATCTTTATAAACATCTTTCATTGAAGCGGTAGTTTCGTTACATACATTAACAAATTCGCTTCTGCTCATTTCACTTAATTTTAGTTTTTGAGAACGTTGTACAAAGTGCTCTGTTGGTAAGCCATTGTCATCATAACCAAAAGGGAAGAATACAGTTTTGCCTAACATTCTTTGATGTCTTGCAATTACATCTATTTGAACGTAACTAAAAGTGTGTCCCAAGTGAATATTACCGCTAATTGTTGGCGGTGGTGTGTCTATCATATATCTATTTTGTTG
>JAGART010000112.1 GCA_017622115.1 Clostridia bacterium | reverse complement strand
GTTACTCTATAACCTTCTCTCTCTAACTTTTTGCAAGTTTCGAGAATACTAGCGTGCTCTATTTTGCTAGTAATAATGTGGTTTCCTTTGTGGCGATATGCTTTTGCTAAACCAGTAATAGCCCAGTTATTTGATTCTGTCGCACCACTTGTAAAGTAAACTTCGTTTTCTTCACAGCCGAGAGCATTAGCCACTCTACCACGAGCGATATCAACATATTGTTTTGCTTCACGACCGAAAGAATGCAAACTATTAGGATTACCGAAATCAGTAGTTAAAACAGGCATCATTTCAGCTAAAACTTCGCTAGAAAGTGGAGTTGTAGCAGCATTATCTAAATAAATTTTGTTCATTTATTTTTCTCCTTTTTTAAGTAAAAAACCCTTACTATTTATCTCTTTTAATTATATCACGAGAGTTGAATACTGTCAATACCTTTTAAATTAAATGCTAAAAGTACAAAAAAACAACCTAAATCAAGGTTGTTTTTATAAATTATTTAACTTTACTCTCAATCATTTCTAAAATTTGAGTTTTTTGTCTAAAACCGATTGCACGTTCTACTTCTTGACCTTTATCAAATAAAATCAAAGTAGGCACACTCATAATACCAAATTCTTGTGCGATTTCCATACATTCATCAATATCACATTTAGCAATAGAAACTTGTTCTACTTCTTCTGCTAATTGTTCCAAAATAGGACTTAACATTTTACAAGGACCGCACCAAGTTGCAAAGAAATCAACCAAAACAGGTTTTTCACCATTGATGAGTTCTTGAAAATTTTCTTTTGTTACGTGAATAATAGCCATAAAAATATCTCCTTAAAAGTTCTAACTATATTATACCACTATTTCAAAAATTTACAAACAAATTTAACAATATTTCAAAATTAAAGTTTTTTAGTTGTTTGTTCGCCAGTTTTTAAGTTTTTAATAGTAATAGTACCATTTTGGATTTCTTCATCTCCAACAATAAAAACGAAATCAGCATTTATTTTATTAGCATATTTCATTTGAGCACTAAAACTACGTTCTGCCAAATTGCATTCAACATTGTAACCTAAATTTCGAATTTTTTGAGCGATAGGCAATACTTGTGCTGTTGAAACTTGACCAGCATTAACTATCAACGCCAACGGCTTGTTTTGAATTAAGTTTTTGTCAACTAAACTTTCTAGCCTATCTAAACCACAAGCAAAGCCCAACGCAGGACAAGATTTACCACTTATTTCTGCAACCAAATCATCATATCTGCCACCGCCACCGACAGCCATTTTTTTGCCGTCAACTTCATTTTCAAACTCGAAAACTGTTTTTGTGTAGTAGTCTAAACCTCTAACCAAAGTATCTACTATTTCATACTCAACACCCAAAGTGTCCAAACCTTTTAAAACTTCGGCAAAGTGTTGATTACATTCATCACAAAGATAATCTTTAAGTTTCGGAGCATTTTGCAAAATCTTTTGGCAATCTGTATTTTTGCAGTCTAACATACGTAAAGGATTTTGCTCTGCTCTACGCTTACAATCTGGACAAAGTTGATTATTGTTTTCTTTTGCAAAATCACGCATTGCTTGATTGTATTTTGCTCGACAAGTTTTACAGCCTATTGAATTAATCTGCAAAGTTGTATTTTTAATACCTATACTTTCTAAAAAAGATTTACCCAACAATATAAGTTCCACATCTGCATTAGGACTTTGAGTACCAAAACATTCAACACCAAATTGAGATAATTCTCTATATCTGCCTGCTTGTGGGTTTTCATAACGGAAGCAATTCGCAAAGTAGAATAACTTTAAAGGCAACGCTTCATTTAATAGACCATTTTCTACAACAGCACGCACAACACCTGCAGTTCCCTCTGGGCGGAGAGCCATAACCCTATCTCCACGGTCTTTAAATATATACATTTCTTTGTTTACTATATCGCTAGAATCGCCAACACTACGCAAAAACAAACTAGCATCTTCAAAAGTTGGAGTACGTATTTGAGCATAATTAAAGCGACCTGCAACATCTTTGGCTTTCGCTTCCATTAATTGCCAAACAGCATAGTTATTTGGCAAAATATCACGAGTACCTTTTGGCTTTTTGTATTCCATATTATTCCTCTTATTACATAATATAACGAGTAATGTCGTATTTTTTCACGGTTGATTCAAGTGCTTTTAGCACAAAATCACGAGTTATTTTCACTTTACTCAAAGGATAATCACCATCTGCATTAAAACTAATTTCTTCTAATAAAGTTTCCATAATTGTATGCAAACGTCTAGCACCTATATTTTCATTGTTCTCATTTTCTAATTCAGCAATACGAGCAACTTCTTTTAAAGCATCTTCCTCAAATTCAAGGTCAATATTATCAACTTTTAACAATTCTGCTTGTTGCATTGTAATTGCATTTTTAGGTTGAGTTAAGATTTTGAAAAAGTCGTCTTTTGTTAAGTTTTCTAGTTCTACTCTAATTGGGAAACGACCTTGCAACTCTGGGATTAAGTCTTCCATTTTTGCTATATGGAAAGCACCAGCAGCGATAAACAAAATATAATCTGTTTTAATTAAACCATATTTTGTATTAACAGTACAACCTTCTACAAAAGGCAAAATATCACGTTGCACACCTTCACGAGAAACATCAGGACCATTTCCATTTCCACGAGCAATAGCAATTTTGTCGATTTCATCAATAAAGATAATACCTTCTTGCTCTGCTCTACGTACACCCTCTTCGTTTACAGCGTCCATATCGATTAAGCGACTACTTTCTTCGTGAACTAAATTTCTACGAGCCTGTGCCACTGTAATTTTACGCATCTTTTTACGTTTCGGCAAGAAACCGCTTAACATATCATTAAGATTAGAATCTTGTGTACCTGGAATAATCTCTATTGCCTTTGGGGCTTCTGTTACTTCGATTTCGATAATTTCTTTATCGTGTTTTCCCGCTTCAACTTCTTTTAATAATTTTTCTGCATCACTTTTGCTTTCATCTTGTACAACAATTTCGATAGAATTGTCATCTTTATTAGTTGTCGTAGTTTGTGCAGGTTTTTTGTGAGATTTAAGTAAAATATCTCTTAACTTTTTGTTTGCATTATTTGTTGCTGTGGCTTTTACTTCTTCAAACTTTTCATCTTTAACAAGTCTAATAGAAGTTTCCACCAAATCACGAATCATACTTTCAACATCTCTACCAACGTAACCAACTTCTGTATATTTAGTTGCTTCTACTTTTACAAAAGGGGCACGTACAAGTTTTGCTAAACGGCGAGCAATTTCAGTTTTACCAACACCAGTTGGACCTTTCATCAAAATATTTTTTGGAGTAATATCTTCTTTTAAATTTTCTGGCAACTGACTACGGCGATAACGATTTCTCAAAGCAATCGCAACAGCACGTTTTGCTCTGTCTTGACCGATAATGTATTTGTCTAATTCACTTACTATTTCTTTTGGTGTCATTAATTCCATAATTACTCTACCTCCTCAAAGAATAAGTGTTTGTTTGTATAGATACAATAATCGCTTGCAATATTAAGAGATTTCTCTACAATATCACGAGCAGAAAGTTTTGTGTTGTCAAATAAAGCACGAGCAGCACCTAATGCAAAATGGCTACCAGAACCAACTGACGCAAAATCATCATTTGGACGAATCAAAAGACCATCACCCATAAAGATAAATAAGTCTTGTTTATTAGCAATAATCATCATAACTTCAAGATTTTGATGCAAAGCATTTGCATTTTGCCAACAATTAGAAATTTCAACCAACGCACGTTGAAGATTTCCTGAATATTTATTTAAGTTTTCTTCTATTAATCTTAAAACGGCTAAATTGTGGCTGACACTACCTGCCATACCTACCACAACTTGGTCATTATAAATTTTGTGTAATTTTTTTACACCATCTTTAAATACCATAGTATCTAATGTTGCTTGGCTATCGGCACCTATGACCGTTTTTCCGTTACGTTTACACGCAACAATAGTTGTTCCTCTAACACTATTCATAAATTCTCCTTAATTAAAGCAATTTTTGCCAAAGAGCGACTAGATAATGCGGATTTTTTATCTTTTTTTGGCGCATCTATTGGTTTAAGCAATCCCCAGTTTATGTGCATAGGCTGAAAATTATTAATGTTCCCACACAATAAATAATTTTGCAGAGCGCCAAGACAAGTCTCTGTGCCAAAATCACATAATGGAAGATTACTTATATATTTTAGCATATTTATTCCACAAAGTAAACCACTTGAAATAGATTCTATATAACCTTCTAATCCACTTATTTGACCTGCGAAAAATATATTAGGGTTAGTTTTAAGTTGCGAATACTTATTTAAAAGTTTTGGTGCATTGATATAAGTATTCTTGTGCATTACACCATAACGCAACCACTCGGCATTACGCAAAGCAGGAATAAGCGAAAATACTCTTTTTTGCTCTGGGAAAGTTAAATTTGTTTGAAAGCCAACAAGATTTAACATTGTACCTTCTTCATTTTCCTTTCTTAATTGCACAACAGCATAAGCACCATTATCTTTTAAACCTGCTTTCATAGGACCGCAACGCATAACTTCCAAACCACGTTTTGCCATAATTTCAATAGGTAAACACGCTTCAAAATTGATTTCTTTTTCAAAGTCGTGAAGTTCCACACGTTGAGCATCTTTTAAAGCAGACCAAAACTCAAAGTATTCTTCTTTTGTAAGTGGGCAATTTATATACCCCTCATCACCATCATAGGCTTTTTTATAATCAAGACTATCAGCAGAAACTATTGGAGCGACCGCATCATAAAAATACATCTTATCACCTATAAATTCACTCAAAAAGTTTGATAATTCCTCTGTACATAAAGGGCCTGCTGAAATTATAGTTGGTTGAGTTATATCAAAAGATGTAACTTCTTGTTCGATAATATTTATTAGCGGTTGCTCTTTTATTTTTTGTGTTACTTTGCTTGCGAACAATTCTCGGTTAACTGTTAATGTTTTGCCAGATGGAATAGCACATTCGTCTGCTATTTTTAACAACTCACAATCTAAAAGTCTTAACTCTGCTTTTAATAAGCCTGTGGCAAACTCTAATGTATCAGATTTTAACGAATTAGAACAAACTAATTCAGCAAAATCTTTATTTTTATGTGCGGGTGTAAATTTTGAAGGTTTCATTTCATACAAATTTACACTCACACCACGTTTTGCTAGTTGCAAAGCGGACTCGCAACCTGCGAGCCCTGCTCCTATAATATTTACTTTTTGCAAATTTTATTCTCCACTTTTATCAGTTATTTTTTGATAATCACAATTTGGATTTGAGCAATAGTCTTTTGTTTGTGTTTTTGTGTCCTTTCTCAAAATCACATTGCCACATTTTGGGCATTGTTCTTGAATGGGTGCATCTTTAAAAATCATATTACAATTTGGGTAACCAGAACAACCATAAAACTTATCGCCTTTTTTGTTTACCTTTTGCACTATATCTTTTCCACAAACAGGACAAGTTGCAACCTTTTTGTTTATTGACTGTATATTTTTACAATTTGGATAATTGCTACAAGCAAGGAATTTTCCAAATTTTCCAGAACGTTCTACCATTTTATGCCCACATTTTTCACAAGTGATATCAGTTTCTATAATGTTTGAATTCTCGCTCAAATTACGTTTATACGCACAAGTAGGATAATTACTACAAGCAAGGAATTTCCCAAATTTTCCAGTTTTAATAACTAATTTATTACCACATTCTGGACAATCTTCATCAACTTCTTCTGTTGTTATATTGTCTTCACTATTGCTTTCACTTGCAAGGTTTTTGATATTTTTACAACTAGGATAATTACTACAAGCCATAAACTTACCATATTTACCCATACGAATAACCATAGGACTACCACATTTATCACAAACTTCATCAGT